>DAHVYL010000056.1 GCA_027327685.1 Candidatus Woesebacteria bacterium | reverse complement strand
AGAGAGACGGTTGAAAGTAGAAATCCGTTGAAAAGAGTCAACCCTAAGGCCCTGGGACTTTTTGGGAATTTTATTCCGGTGAAGGCAAAAATAACAATGGCGGCAACGGTTGAGATGAAAAATCTGTAAGTCAAAAAGACAGCGGGGGAGAAGCCTCCGAGGGTGTATTTAATAATCGGGGCGGCGGCTCCCCAGACAGCGGCAATCACCAGAAGCTCAAGATATGCGCGTTTTCGGGAAGAACCCATAACATCAATTATGAATGATCGGCTACGAATTATGAATAGGCAACCTAAATTAAGTCGATAATTCGGTCAATTCCGAATGAGAAGCCGACTGCGGGGATATCTCTGCCCGCAAACATTCCGATGAGGTTGTCGTAGCGTCCGCCTCCGCCGATTGAAAGCCCGCCGGGAGTTTTATCCAATTTAAGTTCGAAAATGGTTGAGGTGTAATAATTCAAACCTCTTGCCAGGAACGGATTAAAGATAAAGTCCTCATTTTCCTTAAAACCTTTATCCTTAAGTTCGTTAAAAATTTTAGCCAGTCTTTCGGTTTTTTCGGCCTTTTCAAGCTTGGCAAACATTTTCTCGGTTTGGTCTAAGTCTGTTTCCTTCAGAAGCTTGATTACGGCGTCCTTTCCGATTTTGTCTATTTTGTCTATAGCGATGATTGCTTCTTTTGAAAACCCTATTTTATCGAAGAGTTCACGGTCGTTTATTTGTAGAATGGCATTGGAAAGCCCGACTGTCCGGGCGCCTTCTATGGCTCCTGCTATGACTTTGACATCTTCGGCGGTATCGGTTGAGCCTACGGTGTCAAAATCAAACTGGGTAAACTCGCGTTTTCTGCCTTTTTGAGGATTGTCGCCTCTAAAGACCTGCCCGATTTGGTATCTGGAAAAAGTAGGGGTAAGAAGTCCGAGATTGTTGGCGATAAACCTGGCCAGGGGAACAGTCAGATCGTACCTTAAGGCAAGCTTTCTCCCGCCCATGTCCTCAAACTTGTAGATCAGTTTTTCGTCCTCGCCGTATTTTCCGAGAAGCGTTTCCGCAAACTCGATGGTTGGGGTCTCAATGGGAGAAAAACCGTATTTTTCGAGAACGGGAACAATGGCGTTTATCATAAAACGCCTTTTTTTAGCTTCATCCGGCAGTATGTCGCCGAATCCTTTTGGTGTCACAGGACCTTTTTGCATATACCTATTATATCAAAAAACCTCCCGGTCATTGTCCCGAAACATATCGGGACAAGGAACGAGAGGCTTAAAAGACCAACAAAGAGGTATTATACCCTTAAAATTTCTCTTGTCAAATTCTTTCTACTATTCTTCTTTGGGTTCGAGATAGAAAAGGGAGCGGGATATGGCAGGAGTGCCTGTGGTATCCGAGACTACTATCATCAGGTCGGATTCGGAAATATCCGTAATTTTGATGTTTTTTATCTTACCGTCGGAAAAAGATCTGATTTGGGTATCTTTATCCGGTGTTATGGTTAAGGCCTCTCCGCCGGCGGCGGGAGTGAGGGTTAAGGATTTTTTGGCAACGCCGTCAACTTTTTGCATGGACACGCTGATTTCGGAATCTGAAGAGGCCGTGGTGACAAGAATCCTTTGTGCATCGAGTACGTCGTTCCCATCGATATACCCCATGGCAACCACGAAATCTCCGATTGCGATATCGGTAAGCTTCACTGTCTTACTGCCGCCTTTGGTGTTTACTACGGTAATATCAAATTTGTCCGTTGCAATCTGTTGAATCTGACTGTCGACGCTTTTTATCTGAATGGTTGAGTCCATAATGTCGGTGATCGTACCGATATAGGCTTTTGGAGGTTTTTGGGCTTGAGCAACTTTGAGTGCAACCGCCTTATCAAGGTCGCTGTCCTTGGCATCCTCCGGAGCCTCCGGTATATCCTCCCTGAAAGATGTCGAGTATACGGCTAGAATTTCCTGCGAAGAAGTGTTTCCCTGAGCATTTATTGAAGTTGCCTTTATGTGATTAATTCCGGCTACCGGTTCGATGTCCAGAGAAAAAGATCCGTCGCCGGCGCTTCGGGTGAGATAATCGGTTTTTTCCACGGAGATAACCACCCAGGTCAAAGGCTTGGTAATTCCGGAGACGGTCATGGGGCTTGCAATAACTACGTCAAAATTTTTGGGTTTGTCTATCGTAATTTTGGATTTCTCGACTCCGTTTTGGGGAGTGGCGGTAGGAACGGGTCCGCTTTTGGAAACTACCGAGGAGCGGATTCTCCAGGCGCCGAAGGCAATTATGAGACCGAATGAGATTCCGATAATTCCCGCCCAGACAAGTTCTTTTCTCATGCAAGTCAACAATATAGTGGAAGTGGGCTTTATAGTCAAGCTTTCCCGAAAAGGTAAAGGGTATTGATTAGAATTTCCGGATTTGCTAGAGTGCAGATACTTATGGACATAACCTATCTGGGCCATTCAAGTTTCAAAATTAAGACCAAAACGGCAACTATTATCACGGATCCTTTTGATTCTCAAATGGTCGGACTTGGTTATCCGGGTATCGAGGGGGAGATTGTTACGGTTTCCCATAAGCATGCGGATCATAGCGCTTCCGGAAAAGTTTCCGGAGTGAAGAAAATAGTTGAAGGCCCGGGAGAGTATGAGATAAGTAGTATTTCCATAATCGGATACCAATCTTTCCACGATGGCAAAAAAGGGGAAGAAAGAGGCAAAAATACTATTTATGTTATTGAAGCGGAAGGCCTGAGAATTGCCCACTTGGGGGATCTGGGTCACCCGATAAGCGATGATCTGGCAAGCGAGATGGGATCAATTGATATTTTGATGGTTCCCGTTGGAGGATTCTATACAATCGGCCCCAGGGAAGCCACCGAAGTATGTTCCAAAATTGATCCATACTTCATTATTCCGATGCATTATAAAGTTCCGGGGATGAATGAAAAGGAATTTGCGGGTCTCGAACCCAAAGAGACTTTTCTTAAAGAGGTGGGATTAACTGTTGAGATTTTGCCGAAACTCTTGGTTAAAAAGGAAGACATAATCGATAATCAAAGCACTAAAGTGATTGTACTTGAAAAGAAATAATCCCTGCTTTACATCCTGCCATAAAGATAGTACATAAGAAGGTAGTAAAAATGGCAGTCAATCAACAAAATTTAAGAGTTCCGCCCCATTCTCAGGAAGCCGAGGAAAGCGTTCTTGGAGCCATGCTTATAGACCGCGATGCGGTCATTGCCGTGGCAGAGTTTCTCCTGCCCGATGATTTTTATGATGAGCGCCTCAGAGAAGTTTACAGAGCCTGCATCGATCTTTATGAGGAGAGAATTCCTATCGACGTTCTGACGGTAACCGAAAAACTTAAAAAAAGAAAAGCCCTGAAAGAAGTAGGTTCCTCTTCATATTTGGCCGAACTTGCAAATAAAGTTCCGACGGCGGCACATGTTGAACACTACGGCAGAATTGTAAAAGATACAGCAACCAAAAGATCCCTGATGTCCGTTGCTTCAAAACTGGTTGATGTTTCACTTGACGAAGGACTGGCGGCAAATGAGGTATTGGATAGGGCCGAAAGTGCAATCTTTTCTTTGAGTCAAAAATCTTTAAGTAAAGCCTTCACATCTGTAAGGGACACCTTGGCGGAGAGTTTTGACAGACTTGACGAACTCCACAAAAGCGGTGGGGGAATAAGAGGGGTGCCTACAGGATTTCCCGATCTGGACGATGCTTTAGCAGGACTTCAGCAGTCAAATTTGATCATTTTGGCGGCCCGTCCTGGAGTTGGAAAAACCACTCTGGCCATGAACATAGCCCAATATGTTGCCGTTGAGCTTAAGCGTCCGGTAGGATTTTTTTCACTCGAAATGAGCAGAGAGGAATTGGTAGACAGACTTCTTGTGGCCCAGGCGGACATTGATGCTTGGAAATTAAAAACAGGGAAGCTTTCCGAGGATGATTTTTCCAAGTTGAGTGATGCCATGGGAGTTTTGGCCGAGGCACCCCTTTTTATCGATGACACACCGGCTTTATCCGTTCTGGAGATGCGTACCAAAGCCAGACGTCTTCAGGTGGAAAGCAGTCTGGATTTACTGGTGGTGGACTATCTGCAGCTTGCCAGAAGCAGAAATCTGGAGAATAGGGTCCAGGAAGTTTCGGAAATTTCTCAGGGGATGAAAAACCTTGCCCGTGAGCTTAAAATTCCGGTATTGGTACTTTCACAGCTCTCCCGTGCGGTAGAAACCCGTGGAGGCAAAAAACCCCAATTGGCTGATCTTAGAGAATCTGGGTGTCTGGTCGGAGAAACTTTGATTACGATGGCGGATACGGGGGAACGGGTAAAACTGGAGTCTTTGGTTAAAAGGAAAAATTTTAATGTTCTTTCACTGAATCCCGAAATGAAGCT
>DAHVYL010000055.1 GCA_027327685.1 Candidatus Woesebacteria bacterium | reverse complement strand
TTCGTTTGATAATATTTGATATCTTTTGAATTTCTTGACATATACGCCAAAGCTATATAGAATATCCATCGTTGGCCCGGAAAAGGCTATCCCTCGAAGCGGAGGGATTATTTTTTTCGCCAAGGTAGAAGCATGAAAAACAGCATCAAATTAACCAAAGAAGGGCTGGAAGCTTTAAAAGCGGAGTTTACCGAGCTTCGTGATGTAAAAAGGCCGAAGTTGGTAGACAGGCTTTCCAATGCGCGATCCCAGGGAGACCTGAGTGAAAACAGCGATTATCAAAGCGCCAAAGAGGAGCTTGAGTTTTTGGACGGTAGAATCGATGAGCTTGAAGAAGTGATCAAGAAGGCGGCCGTTACGCCTGTTGCCAAAACAGGCGGTGTTGACGTGGGAACAAAAGTTACCGTCAGGGTAGGCGGCGGTAAATCGGTTTTTGATATAGTCGGCGAATGGGAAGCGGACCCTGTGAACAAAAAGATTTCCCACGAATCCCCTTTGGGAAAAGCACTGGTGGGTAAAAAAATCGGGGACACGGTTGAGGTGGAAGCTCCCGCGGGAAAAATCCAGTACGAAATCATGGCGATTGATTAAAATCTACTGATGCTTGAGAAGGCCGGGATTACGAGTTAAACTAAGGCATGGCTTTGCAAAACTTGGAAACACTGCGGCAAACAAGAATCGAAAAACTTCAGGAATTACGGAAATTGGGAATTAACCCCTACCCCTCAAAGATTTTATTGGATGGGGATTATCTGAAAGTCGCTGCAGTCCGGGATTCTCTCGAAAAAGACATTCTCAGCGCCGGCAGAATTTGGTCGGTCAGAAAGCACGGAGCGGTTACTTTTATGGACCTTAAGGACGATACGGGAGTGGTTCAGCTTCTTTTTCAGGAAAAGGGGTTGGCCGATAAATTTGAGATACTGGGACTTTTCGATATGGGGGACTTCATAGCCGTCAAAGGCAAGGTTATCAAGACCAAATCAGGGGAGATCACGGTTGACGTGTCCGAATTTCAGCTTTTGGCCAAGTCAATCCGCCCGCTTCCTTCCGTCTGGTTTGGTTTGAAGGACGAAGAAGAAAGATACAGACAGCGCTATGTGGATCTTCTATTAAATGACGATCTTAAAGAGATTTTTAAGAAGAAGGCCATTTTTTGGCAAAGCATGCGCGAGTTTTTGATCGACAAAGGATTTTTGGAAGTGGAAACCCCTGTTTTGGAAAATACTGCCGGAGGGGCCGATGCCAATCCTTTCATCACTCGCCACAATGCTCTTGATATCGATCTTTATCTCAGGATTTCCATGGGGGAGCTTTGGCAGAAAAGACTCATGGTTGCCGGTTTCGGCAAAACATTCGAGATAGGCCGTCAATTCAGAAATGAGGGAATTGATCGCGAACATCTTCAGGATTATACGCAAATGGAGTTTTATTGGAGTTATGCAAATTACGAAGATTCGATGAAATTGGTTGAAGAAATGTATAAATATGTAGCCAAAAAGACTTTCGGAACCCTGAAATTTAAGGTCGGGGATCACGAACTTGATTTGGGCGGGGATTGGAAGAGCATTGATTACAGGCAAACCCTGATTAAGGAAACGGGGATAGATATATCCAAGGCGTCGGATGAGGATATCAAAAAAGAGCTTGGCAGGCGCCGTGAGGATTATAAAAAGAGCGACGAGAAAGGACGCCTGATAGACTCACTCTGGAAGAGTGTGAGGAAAAGTATCACCGGGCCGGTATTTTTGACGGGGCACCCTGTTGAGGTTTCCCCTCTGGCCAAGAGAATGGAAGGAAATTCCGAATATGCAGAAAGGTACCAGATAATTCTTGCCGGCAGTGAAATGGGCAACGGCTACTCCGAGTTGAATGATCCGATTGATCAGGCAAAGCGTTTTGGAGAGCAGGAGAAAATGCGCGAAAAGGGCGATCTTGAGGCCCAAATGGAGGACAATGATTTTGTCAGAGCCTTGGAATACGGAATGCCGCCGACTTCGGGCTTCGGTATTTCCGAACGTCTGTTTTCAGTTTTGGCCGGAAAATCCATCAGAGAGACGGTACTGTTTCCGCTGTTACGGCCGGAAGGAGGTGAATAATTTATGAAAGATCAGGTAACTCAAAATTTACTTTTAAGTTTATCGTTTTCGTTTTTTGGCTTGCTTTTGGTTTTCGGACTCGGTTTTGTTTTTCCCGAAATCAATCCTTATGTTGCAATCAAATGGATTGTTATCGTTTGTGCAGCAGTCTTTGCTTATTCGGTAGTTGATCTTTTGGTAAGAAAGATTATTGAGGTCAAAGGAAAAATCAAGGTTAAGAAAGAAGTTAAAAAAGCCCGCAAAAAGTAAAAACTTCTGAAATAGGTTTGGTTTTTAATTAAGAAGCGTTACCTGCCCGTAATGCTTCTTGGTGTTATATCCGAAAAATACGAATAATAATTATGGATAAAGATAGGGTAGTTGGCTTACTGCACGGCAATATCGGAAATATAAATTTGAGAAAGCACTGCTATGCGGTGGCTGCAGTCATGAAATCGTTAGCTTCTCATTTTGACGAAGATGAAAATTTATGGGAAATTGCGGGATTGGTTCATGATATTGATTATGAGAAGAATCCGGAAGGACACCCCCTTGAAGGGCTTAAGATTCTTGAGGGGGAGGGTTTCCCGAAAGAAGTAGTTGAGGCAACTGCCGCACACGCTTGGGGTTATCGTGAAGGACTTCCCGAACCAAAAAACAATCTTGAATGGTCTTTATACTGCTGTGACGAGTTAACAGGGTTTATCGTTGCCGTTACCTTAGTCAGGCCGGAGAAGGATATTTCCCAAGTAACTGTTGAAAATATATTGAGTAAATGGAACTCCAAAAGTTTTGCCGCAGGGGTTAACCGGAAACAAATTGAAATGTGTGAGGAAAAGTTGGGGATGGAACTGCCCAGATTTATCGGAATCGCACTTAGGGCAATGCAGGAAATTCATGGGGATTTAGGATTATAATAAAGGTATGCTTGACATAAGTAGGGCTTGTGTCCGGCTATTATAAACAAAAATGTTAGACATAAACTTCATCCGTGAGAACAAAGAACTTGTAAAAAAGGGAACCGGGAACAAAGGCTTTGAAGCTTCTTTGATCGATAAAGTGTTGGAGCTTGATGAAAGAAGAAGGAAACTACTTTTGGAAGTTGAAGGGCTTCGCGCCAAAAGAAACAGAATAGCGGAGGAGAAAAAGCCGTCCGAGGAAGGCAAAAAGATAAAAGAAGAGCTTAAGGATAAAGAACCGGAGCTTGAAAAGGTTCAGGCGGAGTATAAAGAGATTTTATTTAGAATTCCCAATCTTCCTTCCGAAAAAGCACCTGTAGGGAAAAGTGACAAGGAAAATGTAGAAATAAGAACTTGGGGAGAACCAAAAAAGTTCGATTTTAAACCAAAAGATCATTTGGAAATCGGCAGGAATTTGAAGATTTTAGATTTTGAAACGGGAGCAAAGGTTACGGGATCCCAATTCTTCTTTCTTTATGGAGACGGAGTACTCCTCGAAATGGCTCTAACCAATTTTGTTCTGGACAAGCTTTCCAAAAAGGGATTTTTGCCTGTAGTTACTCCGGATTTGGCCAAAAGCAGGTATTATTTGGGAACGGGTTATGCCCCTAAAGGTCAGGAGGCCCAGACCTACACGATTGAGGGGGAAGACCTCGGTCTTATTGCAACAGCCGAGGTGACCTTGGCCGGGGCGCATTCGGATGAAACCATTCCCGAGGAAGACCTTCCTCTTAAATATGTGGGTTACTCTCACTGTTTCAGGAAAGAAGCGGGGGCCTACGGAAAGTATTCCAAAGGGCTTTACAGAGTTCACCAATTTACAAAAACCGAGATGTTTATTTACTGCAAACCTGAAGAATCTGAAAAGTTCCATCAGGAAATTCTTAAATTGGAAGAAGAAATCTATCAGGATTTGGGAATTCCCTATAGAGTAGTTGAAATGTGTACGGGGGACCTTGGGGCAATGGCTGCCAGAAAATTCGATATCGAAGCCTGGATGCCGGGACGGGGGGACTATGGAGAGGTTACTTCGGCTTCCAATGTGACCGATTATCAGGCAAGAAATTTAAATATAAGATTCAGACGGGATACGGGAGAAGTGGAATACGTGCATATGCTAAATGGGACCGCGGTTGTCATGTCAAGAGTCCCTCTGGCAATTCTGGAAAATTATCAGGAGGAAGACGGGAGTGTGAGAGTTCCCGAAGTTCTTCAAAAATGGATGGGGAAGGAAAAAATAGGATAATTATTTTCTTCCGTCGCGTCTGATATGTTTTTTACTTTCCTCGGAAATTCTTAAGATCTCGAACGGTTTGGATCCGTTTATTCGGGGAGATTCACAGGGTATTCTTGGAGATTCTTTTGTGGAATTCTGTTGAAACGGATTCGGATTGCCTTCTTTCCTCATTGATGAAATAAGGATAATGGTTTGATGAAAAAATGCAACGGGGAAAGCCTGATTAATCCGAAATGATTTCTATTACATCCCTCTCAATCATTTTTTGGTTCTCGTCAAAGAGAAAG
>DAHVYL010000054.1 GCA_027327685.1 Candidatus Woesebacteria bacterium | reverse complement strand
TTGTGTACCGGCTATTTGATTTTTAAGTTGGCTGTTTTGGTAAAAGAGGAATGCACTTGTTCCCAGAAGCAGGATTATGAGCACAAACATAAATGTAACCAGCCTTGCCGAGTTTAATTTAACCGGTGCAGTGTTTTGAGAATTATCAGGTGTGGTGCTATCTATAGGCGCTTGGGTAGAATTTGGCTCCATACTTAAAGTATACAATCTAAAATACTAAAAAGTAACCGGAATCTCAAAAGTCTTTAAATTTTGAGGATCTCCGCTTGGGTTATCGCTTTCCAAAACCAAAGTTCCTGATCCGGTTGATGTCTTAAATATCAAGTTGGCCGTGAACTCGACATTTCCCTCTTCCATCCAACTTCCCTCCGTAACTTCTATGGCACCGGTTTGGGCAATCACCTTTTTACTCGTATCAAGAAGTTTTATGGGAAATGTTCCTTCAAACATCCATCCTGCAGGTACGGTACCGGTAACTTTCAGAGGACTTTTTACCTTTGAATTGGCAGACGGTGAGGAAATAGTCGGCAAGTCGGCAGACGGTGTGGGGGAAGGTTCCGTTGAGGCAACCGGACTGGCCTGATATCCGGCCAATTTTTCTTTCAGGGTTTGGTTTTGATTGTACAGAAAAACAATCACTCCGAGCGCCAAAAGTATAAAAACAGCAAAACTCAATATTGTTGTCCAATCTCCTGAAGATTTTTTATTTTTTCCGGTGGTTTCTTGAAAGACAGCCGCGTTCTCATTTTCATTAACAGGATTCATACGAGAAGTATAGCATTTACTGTTGAACTGATGAACTCCTTACTGCTAGACTTGTAGGTGTAATCGATATGAAAGAGACTGCCCAAAAACTTATTGCTTTCGGAAAAGGAATTCTGGCTGCGGATGAAAGCACTCGCACAATTGACGAAAGGTTTGGTGCTGTTGGAATACCCTCCACCCCCGAAACCCACAGAAAATATAGGCAGATGCTTTTGACAACTCCCGGAATAGAAAACTTCCTGGGCGGAGTTATTTTTTTTGATGAGACTGTCAGACAAAGGCTGGGAGATGAAACATTTCCGGAATATCTGGTCGGGCGTGGAATTATCCCCGGTATTAAAGTCGACGAGGGTTTGGAACCCTTTAACGGTACCGAAGAAAAGATAACCCGCGGGATTGAAACTTTGAACGACCGACTTAAGGAATATGGGCAAATGGGTCTGAAGTTTACAAAATGGAGAGCTGCAATTTCAATTTCAGATATTTTTCCGTCAGACCCCTTTTTGGCTGAAAACATGGAGCGCATGGCTGCCTTTGCCGAAATTTCCCAACAAAACAATTTTGTTCCGATCGTCGAACCGGAGATCCTTCTTAAGGGAACCCATACAACAACGCGCTGCGGTGAAATCGAAACAAAAGTTTTGCAGGTCCTTTTTGAGAAGCTCAAGTCAAAAAATGTTGATTTGGAAAACCTTTTTCTGAAAACCAGCATGGTTCTTCCTGGAGAGGGTAGCGGTGTAAAAGCTGAACCCTTGGAGGTTGCACACGCAACACTCAGAGCACTGAAAAAATCCGTTCCACCCGAAGTTGCCGGAATAGTTTTTCTTTCCGGCGGCCAAACTCCCGATGAGGCGATGAATAATTTAAATGAGATTGTTAAATTGAAGGGAGATGTGCCCTGGGAGATCTCATTTTCTTTTGCAAGGGCGCTTCAGGAAGAGGCAATGCGTGAGTGGGCCGGAAAAGACGAAAATGTCCCTGCTGCCCAGGAGACATTTATAAAACGTCTGGAGGAGGTTTCAAAAGCTCGAAATGGAAAACTTTGATCTACTGTCGATAGGAGATGCATCGATGGATGTTTTTATGAATCCAACCGAGAGCGAAACTCTTTGCCGAATCGACACCAAAGAATGTCTGATTGCTTTCTCATATGGTGAAAAAATCCCTGTCAGGAATTTGGAGTTTTCAATAGGCGGAAATGCCGCCAACAACGCCATTGGTACAAGAAGGCTTGGAATCTCAACAGGAATAGTTTTAACTTTGGGAGCGGACAATGTGGGGGACATGATTGTTAAAAGATTGAAAGATGAGGCGGTTGATGCGACCTACATTATACAGCAGCCGGCCACCTCTTCAAATTATTCGACAATAATAAACTATTCGGGAGAGAGAACTATTTTTGTCTACCATGCCCCGCGATCATATGAATTTCCGGTAAAACTTCCGACCCCTCCTTGGGTATACCTTACCAGCATGGGAGAAAGCTTTAGGCCGTTTTTTATACATATGGCCGATTGGATTCGCAAAAACCCGCAAATTAAACTTGCTTTCAATCCCGGAAGCTGGCAAATGAGGGCCAATTTTGAGGATATAAAAGATATCACTTCCCTGACATATTTGATTTTTGTAAACAGGGAAGAAGCGGAAAAACTTACAGGTTTAGGAGAATCTTCCGGTAGAGAAAGAGAGCTTTTGATAGCTCTCTCCAAACTCGGACCAAAAATTTCGGTAATTACCGACGGTTCGAAAGGATCATTTGCTTATGACAGCGTTAACGGAAAATTCTTTAAAGTTGGGGTTATCCCTGTCGACGCCTATGAAAGAACGGGGGCGGGGGATGCTTTTGGCTCCGGAATGCTTGCCGCCCTCATTCACGGAAGGGTAATAGAAGAAGCACTCATCTGGGGAACATGTAACTCAGCATCGGTAATCGGCTACACAGGCTCTCAAAGAGGTCTTTTGAAGTTCGATGAAATGAATGCCTGGCTGGCCAGAGCCCAAAGTAGCGGAGTTACCGTTACCCAATTTTGATAATAGTGGCTATATGAAAATTTTTGTTACCAGAAAAATCCCTGGGGATCATCTTGAAAAACTGAAAAAGGAAGGCTTTGAAGTGGCAATCTCTGAGTTTAATAGGGTTATCACCACGGAAGGACTTTTGGAAGGAATTAAAGGGGTGGACGCAATACTGAGTCTTCTGACGGATAAGATAGACGGGGATGTAATGGATGCAGCAGGACCCCAGCTTAAGCTGATCTCCAACTATGCAGTTGGTTTTGACAACATTGATATTGAAGCGGCAACAAAAAGGGGAATAATAGTCTGTAACACGCCATCAGATGAGGTTAACGAAGCCGTCGCCGAGCATACATGGGCACTTATTTTGGCTTTGGCAAGGCGCATTGTTGAAGCGGATGAAGCAACCAGGCGCGGTGCATACAGGGGTTGGGAACCGGACATTTTTTTGGGGACTAATTTGATAGGCAAGACGTTGGGAGTAGTAGGCTTGGGGAGAATAGGCTCAATGGTTGCAAGGCGTGCCCAGGGTTACAAAATGAATGTTTTATACACCAAAAATTCTCCGGATCCGGATGCTGAGCGTGAGTTGGGAGTGAAATTTGCTTCTCTGGACGAGCTTTTGGCAAACTCCGATTTTGTCTCTTTGCACGTTCCTTTAACTGCCGAAACCAGGCACATGATGGATAAAGACACTTTTGCAAAAATGAAGAAAGGGTCCTATCTCATAAATACCGCGAGGGGGCAAGTTGTCGACGAAAGAGCTTTGGTGGATGCTCTTGCTTCTGCCCAAATTGCGGGAGCGGCCCTTGATGTTTTTGATAATGAACCGAATATTTCCCCGGAGATTATCGCCGACCAAAAAGTAATCACCACCCCCCATATCGCCTCGGCTACCCGGGAAGCCAGAGATAAAATGGGGGAGCAGGCAGTAGCTGCTATAATTGATACTCTGAAAGGTGTCAAACCTCAAAACATTGTCGATGAAAAGGTTTGGGACATAAGAAGAAAATAATCACCCCGTATGGCAATATTTGGAAAAAAGGAAGACCAGTTTGAAGAAGAGGAAAACCAGGAAGAAATACGAAAAATTACCAGGAAACTCAAGGATTTAACATCCGAGAATAAGAAAAAAAGAAAAGAACCTCCCAAAGCCTGGGGCAAAAAAGAAAGAATAATTGTTTTAGTAGTACTTCTGGCAACAACCGTCGTTTCGGCAATACTTCTAATCAGTAATTCGTTTAAATTCGAATTTGGCAAGTCCAATATTCAAAGGCCAAAATTTAACCTAAATTCGATAAATATTTTTAAAGGTGAGACAATAGTCATTGAGAAAAGGTAAAATGAAAAAACTTACGCCACCGGGTGTTCTTATCAGAAACTCTTGGAAAATATTTGCCAGGAAGGAGAATTTTATCTTTCTGGTTAAAGTCTATTTGCCGGTGGGGCTCCTGTCTCTAATTGCACTGGCGCCTGCCTATCTGCCGTTTTTGGACGAATTTCTGGATTCTTCCTTCGGAGGCATAGTGATGGCAATATTCAATCTTCTTTTCGTGGCTACGGCTATTTTTGTAAACCTGTCCAGAATAATTGCAGTTATTGAAGTTTTGGATGACTCTCACCCCCAAGTTAAAGACATTTATAGGGAAGCTATCACAAAATATTGGAAGTTTCTTCTTTTGACGGCCGTTGTTTATTTGATATTTGCCTTGAGCTTAGTTCTACTGATTGCTCCCTTTGTCTTTGCCCTGACTTGGTTTACCTTCAGTAAATTTATACTTGTGGAAAAAGGTATCGGAATTAAAATGTC
>DAHVYL010000053.1 GCA_027327685.1 Candidatus Woesebacteria bacterium | reverse complement strand
TTTGGTAGATAGAATGAAAAGGGAATTCAATGTTGTGGCCAATACAGGAGCCCCTCAGGTTGCCTATAAGGAGACCATCAAGAAGATTGGCCAGGGAGAGGGTAAATATATCAGACAAACGGGCGGCCGCGGACAGTACGGACACTGTCTCATCAGACTCGAGCCGAAGGGCAGGGGTGAGGGATTTGAGTTTAAGAGTGAGATCAAAGGAGGAGCTATTCCCCAGGAATACGTTCCCGCTATTGAAAAGGGAATTAAGGAAAAGATGGAAAATGGTGTTATGGCAGGATTCCCCATGGTTGATATGAAAGCAATTGTTTATGACGGAAGCTATCACGAGGTGGATTCGTCCGAAATGGCCTTCAAAATTGCAGGCTCGATGGCTCTGGAAGATGCGTTTAAACATTCCGATCCGATTCTTCTGGAACCTATTATGAAAGTAGAGGTTTTTACCCCCGGAGAATATATGGGAGACGTAATAGGTGACCTTTCCAGTAAACGTGCCCAGGTCTCGGGAAGTGAGGAAAAAGCCGGAGAAACGGTAATTTACGCTCAGGCACCTTTAGCCGAACTTTCCGGTTATGCAACCAAGCTAAGGTCTCTTACCCAGGGTCGTGCCCGTGCATATGTCGAACCGTCCCATTATGACGAGGTGCCCTCTCATATTGCCGCGGCAGTTGTTGCCAAGTCGGGCAAGGTTGAAATGCCCAGAGGTTAAGTTGCTATTGACATAGCTTTTTAGCCTCAGTTATAATACCAATCACTGAGGGCAAAATGCCCTTGTATTTTTTCAGAGAGAATATATAATTAACGGATATGGCAGGTGAAGCAAAACAAAAATACGAAAGAACGAAACCGCATGTAAATATCGGTACCATTGGTCACGTTGATCATGGTAAAACCACCCTTACTTCTGCCATCACCATGGTTTTGGCCAAAAAAGGGTTGGCAACGGCCAAGAAATACGAAGATATTGATAGCGCTCCCGAAGAAAGAGAAAGAGGAGTTACAATTAACCTCTCCCACCAGGAATACCAGACAGAGAAAAGGCACTATGCCCACATCGATGCTCCGGGGCATGCCGATTATATTAAAAACATGATCACGGGAGCTGCTCAGATGGATGGAGCCATCCTGGTAGTATCCGCCGCCGACGGACCAATGCCTCAAACCCGCGAGCACGTGATTTTGGCCAAACAGGTTAACGTTCCCGCTATCGTTGTTTTTCTTAACAAAGTCGACATGGTGAGCGACCCCGAGCTTATCGATTTGGTTGAAGCCGACGTCAGAGAACTCCTTAAGAAATATGGCTATCCGGGAGATGAAGTTCCGGTTATCAGAGGATCGGCCCTTAAAGCCATTGAAGGCGAAGCCGAAGCCGAGAATAAAATTCAGGAACTTATGGATGCGGTTGATAAATATATTCCCGATCCTGTCAGAGAAATTGACAAGCCTTTCCTGATGGCAGTTGAGGATGTTTTCACAATTCAGGGCCGCGGAACGGTTGTTACAGGCAGAGTTGACCGCGGAGTTGTTAAGGTTAACGAAGAGATTGAAATAGTCGGACTTAAAGCTACCCAAAAGTCAGTCGTAACAGGCCTTGAGATGTTCAGAAAGACATTGGATGAAGCCCAAGCCGGAGACAATATCGGTGTGCTTTTGAGAGGTATTGAAAAAGACCAGGTAGAGCGCGGACAGGTTCTTGCCAAGCCGGGAAGTCTCACACCCCACACGGATTTTGAAGCCGAAGTTTATATTTTGAGCAAGGAAGAAGGAGGACGCCACACGCCGTTCTTCAGTGGTTATAAACCGCAATTCTACATTAAGACAGCCGATATTACGGGAGAAGCCACTCTTCCGGAAGGAATTGAGATGGTTATGCCCGGGGACAATGCCAAAATGACGGTTAAACTTATCCAGCCGGTTGCAATGGAAGAAGGATTCAGATTTGCAATCCGCGAGGGTGGACACACCGTCGGAGACGGAGTTATTACAAAGATAGTTAAGTAAGCACATTAACCTTAAGATGGCAAGCTCAAGACTGAGAGTAAAACTCAAAAGTTACGATCATAGAGTAGTTGACGAGGCGGCAGCAAAAATAGTCGATACCGCTCTAGCTACTGGTGCAAAAATTGTAGGACCGATTCCTCTCCCTACAAAAAGAAGTGTCATGGCCATCAAGGAATCTCCATTTACAGATAAAGACGCACAGGAACACTATGAAGTTTTAGTGCACAAAAGACTTATCGACATAATCGATCCCTCCCCCCGCACAGTTGATTCTCTAGGAAATCTTGACCTCCCGGCAGGAGTATCCATTGAGATTAAGATGTAAGCTTCTTTTTCTTTCCGTTTATCTCTTACTTCCTTGTTTTTCTACCCAAAAGGGTTTTTAATTATTTTAAACATGGAGAGGGAGCTGCCTTTGGGATTAGTTGAAAAGCGCTTGTCTTGGGAAAGGTACCTGGGTAGTGAAAGCAGGATCGCCATAGAGGCTTTTAAGATATATCTGGAAAGAACAACAAAAAATCTTCCAGGTACGGCTGAACGGGATTGGCTGATGGCGGAAGAAAATGTCCGAAACGAGCTCTTCGACGAACTTCTGGAAAAGCCAACTTCTTAGCTTGCGAAGCAATTTAACTTCTGTTATAATTGCCTCCATAACATGAGAGTGGTTATGATAGATATTAGCCACGATTAGGAGAGTCTTTGGAGGATGCTTCATAAAATGGCGCCTTTCAAAGGCGCTTTTTTGTTGTTTACTGGCCCTGCGTTAACCGGAGGGTTCCAAAACCAAAATGATAAACACAATTTTAGGATCAAAAGGAGTATGTTCCCAGACCTTTGTTGAAGGCCTGAGGATTCCCGTTACAAAAGTTGCGGCGGGTCCTTGTGTCGTGACACAAATTAAAAGAATGGATAAGGACGGATATTGGGCAATCCAGCTCGGTTTCTCCTCAAAGAAAGCTAAAAATACTTCAAAACCTCTCCAAGGACATTTAAAAGAAACCTCAAAAGATCAAAAGTTTCCCAGATTTCTACAGGAAATAAGACTTGATAAAGAACCGGAATTCAAAGTCGGTGATACGGTAAATGCATCGGAAGTTTTAAAGCGCGGAGACATTGTAGCTGTAACAGGCGTCTCAAAAGGAAAAGGATTTGCCGGAGTTGTCAAAAAACATCATTTCAGAGGCGGACCAAGAACTCATGGCCAGTCTGATCGTGAAAGGGCTCCGGGTTCGGTCGGTCAGACAACTACTCCGGGAAGAGTCTATAAAGGCAAAAAAATGGCGGGAAGAATGGGGGGGGAACAGGTCACAATAAAGAACTTGCATATAATTTCTGTTAATGAAGAAAATGGAGAAATTGAAATTTCAGGCCAGATCCCCGGTACCATCGGTTCGGTTGTAACAATCAAGAAGATTAAATCAGGAAGCTTGAAAGATCTTGAGAAAGAAACAGTTGCCCAGGTGGTGGAAGGAGAAGCTCCGGCTGAAGAACCGGCTAAGGCGGAGGAGAAAAAACCATCCGAAACACCAAAGGCAGAGGAACCAAAGGCAGAAGCCTCCAAAACCGAGGAAGCTAAAGAATAAAGAATATGAAGATACAAAGATTTACAGCTAAAGGAACAAAGACTGAGGATATAAGTCTACCGAAAGAACTTGGAGGAAAAGTTAATCTTCCTCTTTTGGCTCAGTCACTTTACGTTTATGAAGAAAGAGCTCATGTGGGGCTGAGAAAAACAAAAACCAGATCTGAAGTAAATAGAACCACAAAGAAGGTCTATAAACAAAAAGGAACGGGCGGAGCGCGTCACGGTAGCCGCAGAGCCCCGATTTTTGTCGGCGGAGGAGTGGCGCTTGGACCAAGGCCGGTTAAGAGAGTCAAGTCTCTTTCAAATGATATAAAAAATAAGTCAAAATTTATGGCATTTTCCCTGAAGGCGGAAGAAAAGCAAATGGTTTTTGTTTCCGGGATTTCAAAATTGGATAAAACAAAATCTGCAAGACAGCTTGTGGATGCTTTGGAAAAAACAACTTCTGCCAAGAGATTCACCTTTGTTCTTTCCGAAAAATCAAAAGAGTCCGTTAAAGCACTGCGAAATTTGGCCAATGTTGATTATGTTTTTTACAAAGACTCAAATGCTCTGGATATTTATCGGGGTGGGATGATTGTAATGGATGATGAGATATTTGAAACTAAAGGTGAGGTAGAAAAAGTAGAAAAAGTAAAATCAGATAGCGTAGCAGTCAAAAAGATTGCCAAAAAAGAAACGAAAAAGTCAAAATAAATAAGCTTATTTCAAATAAAAAATGCTAAAACCTATTTTTACAGAAAAAAGTCTCAGAGAGGCAAAACTTGGAAATTATACTTTTCAAGTTGACGGCAAAATGAACAAAAAACAGATCGCTGCCAAGGTCTCCCGACTTTTCGGGGTTAAAGTGATTAATGTCAGGACCACCAAAACAGGTCCCGAAAAAGGTCGAAACGCTCGCGGCAGAAAATTTGCAGTCGGCATTGTCAAAAAGGCAATAGCAACACTTAAAAGTGGTGATAAAATTGACGTTTTTGAGGAGGGCAAGAAATGAAATCTTTAAAGAAAATATTGGCTAAAAAATCAGGAAGATCACGCGGCACAGTTACCGTAAGGCATCAAGGCAGC
>DAHVYL010000052.1 GCA_027327685.1 Candidatus Woesebacteria bacterium | reverse complement strand
CCTCAACCGCACTATCGGAACTTTTTATTTGTACCGGCAAGGTCGGTAGATTTAATTTTTCATCGAAAGAGACCCATTCGTCGATGCCTTTATAGGCATCGTCATTAATGGAAGACTTTCTTACGGATTTGATTTTTTCTGAGTTTAGAGCCAACTCTGTAAATCTTCTCTCCGAATCAAGTCCGATTCGGGCGGTAATTTTACGCATGACCACTTTTGCGGCATTTTCCAGTTCTTGGGTGCTTGTTCTACCGGCCGAATACGCATCAAGCATGGCATTGAGTCTGGCGTCTCGGTAGCGGTCCTTTTTAGCGTAGAAGCCGCCTCTTTCTGGCATCATAATGTTCGGATTTTACTCTTTGTGTGAGTTAAAGAAAAGTAATGAATTTTCTATAGCGGCATTCCACGAAGGTACCAGATTATGATCCGCTCCAGGATATTTTTTATAAGTCACATCGATAGCCTTGCCTTTAAGTTTTTTCACCAGATCGTCACTCCACCAAAAAGGAACTGCCGTGTCCCCCGTACCCTGGTTGATTTGGATGGGCGCTTTGATTTTGTCCAAATAATTTGTCAGTGAATATGCTTTGGCATTGTATGTATTTCCAAAATCGGCAAGTTGGCTGATCAAATATTTTCCTCCGTCTTCCGCCTCATCAATATAGTAAAGAACGGATGCTGGAAAAGGTCTGCCCACAGGAGCCCAAAGAACCGTGGGATAGACCGCCCCGGTAATTTCCAAGGTAGTTATGGCAATTTGACCTCCATTGGAATGTCCCCAAATAAAGATATTTTTCCCATCCCATTTTTCTATTGAACTGATTGATTTCAATGTCACGGCAGCCGTAACGTATGTTTGGAATCGTGATTCAAAAATATCGGAGGCTTCTTTGTCTGAGCCTCCATATCCCAGAAAGTCCGGGGCAATGGTTATGAACCCGTTTTCGGCAAACACTTTGGCGGAAGGCTTTGTGCCTACCCCCGTCAAATATGATTCCTGGCTGACAAAACCCCGAAACATCACTATCACGGGGAAACTACCTTCACCTTTGGGTATATTTATCATGCCGGAAACCGTTTTGGTGTTTTCCGAAAAATCCGGACTGAATTTCATGGTGTACTTATACGAGGTGAATTTGTCGGATTCGGAAAGAATCTCGCCTATTTCAATTTCTGCCGTTTCAAAATCAGTATTCGATAAATTCTCAATAGTATATTTAAGAAGCGGAGTCGGTTTTATTTGAGCAATCGGGTTTGAATTTTTGGGCAAGCGATATGCGGTATTGGCAAACCAGCCGATCAGAATAAAAACAATCGGAATCAGAATATAAATAGCTGTTTTTTTCATTTCCTTTCTAAATTCCGCCGATGGTGACGCTATTCCCGACTTTTATTGAGTTGGAATCGGAAAATCCGGCATTTACCTCCAGGACATAATCGATGGGAGTTCCTGCCGAATATGTTTTAATTTTATTATTGGGAGTGTCGGCAGACGGTACCGGAACATTTTTATCGATTCTTACTATTTTGCCCCCCTTGATCCAGATTATATCCAAAGGAATCAGCATCCCTTTCATCCAAAAAACGGGAGTCTTTGAATTGTCCGTAAAAACAAAGAGCATGCCGGAATCTTTATCGAGAGAGATGATACCGGAAAGCCCCTTTTCCCTTTCTTCCGAAGTCCTGGCGGTATCAACTGTAATTTCTTTTCCGTTAACGGTTACAAACGATGTTGACTCGGCAGGCTTCGGAGTCGGTGCCAAAACGGAAGTTTTTTGCATTAGGATCCCGACCGCGGCAATGAAAAGTGCCGTCGCAATGATGGGTAGAATAACCTTTTTTGTCATTTTAGAAGCTTTATAGCTATTGCAAAAGTTGCCAAGAATACAAGTATCGGAATCATCATAAAAAGGACGTTTTTAATTGAAGATCTTCGGCTTTTGTGAAGATGGAGAGAACCTGTGTCCATGACTTATATTAACACAATTCTGTCATAGGTGGGCTTTGTGGTGCCGGGGACAGGAGTTGAACCTGCACGCCTTTAAAGGGCACTAGGTCCTAAACCTAGCGTGTATGCCATTTCACCACCCCGGCTTGTTGTGAGCGTATCCCAATTATGCCCGTTGTGGTTAGATTATATCAAAGTTGAGAGGTAGAGTATCGATTTTTCTAACAAAAAAGGTCACGTTTCTTCCCCAGGTTGTGGACGGAGGAGCATAGACCCTGGCAATTTGATTGATTGAAGAAACTCCGCGATCGATATAGGAAGTTTTTAAAACCTCCGAAACATGTCTAATTGAATCTTCCCAGGATTCAAATTCATATTCCCCGTTGGCCCAACCATAGGCATTGTATGACCCTTGAGGAATGCGTTTTCCAAATGTAGACTCAACTCCGGTGATTGCGGGAACAAGTCTGTAATCAAGGCTATTTTCATCGGCGTATATTACAAATTCTTCCGCGTAGGAAGCCAGGGGCGAATTATATTTTTGGAAGAATTTTCTTAAGTTTTCGACACGGAAATCGAAATCGTAGTTTGTCTGACCTTCTTTGAGTTCGGCGGATCCGTCTGCAGTGCTTTGGGCACGAACCTCACCCGCACCCGTGAATGTCAGTACGATTAAAACTGCAGAAATAGCGATAATTTTTCTCATAGTATTTTTGTTATATGGTAAAAAGAAGGCCCGCCTATAAATAGACGGGCCAAATATAAATCCCAACGCCAAGGTCATGTTTCCATGCCTGAGCCTCGGAATGTAACGATACTATAGCATGGAATTATAGGATTGTCAAGTTAGGCAGGTTTCGGAGTATAGTTAATTCCCTGCGATGAAGTTATTCCATCTCCTCCATGAAGCTGCCGACTCCGTATGCCCAGGAGCCGTTGCTTAAAGGAGTGTATTTGGACATAATTTCCTCAATGGTTGAGTAACCTTTGTTCAGATAATTTTCCCTAAGACCCTTGGAAACCGTTTGGATGCCCTCCTCATACGAATCAAAGCCGAGTGTGCCCACGCTTGTTATTCCCCAGCCCCAGCAGTTATAGGAGCCGGGCGGAATGATTTTGCAGAGATTGCTTTCCTGTTGGGCAATTGCAGTAATCAGCCGGAAATCTAAGGAATATTGGTCGGCTGTTTGTACTATCAGGTTTGCATAAGGGACAAGAGGAGAATTGTAGCGCGTGAGATACTTTTCAACTATTTGTGGCCTGGCATCGGCGTATTCGATAGTTGAGGAAACGACGGGGGTAGTTCCCGGGAGAGAGGCGTAGACACTGATACCAGATTTGGGAGAAACAATTAAATTTGTTGTGTTAAATTTCTTCTCAAAAATGTCGCTTTTTTCTAAGGAAAATAAGGAAAAGAGGCTCACTCCGATAGTAATCGGTGTGATGGTAAAAAATACCGCTACCAAAACAAGATTTTTCCAGAAACCAAAGTCTCCCTCCTTAATTAGGGCATTACTCTCCATCAGATCAGAATGCCATAAAAAGAGACAGTGTGTCAAGTTTGTGGAGATTTTGGTATAATTGACGGGCAAAGTTGCCGAGGTGCTGGAATTGGCAGACAGGCACGCTTCAGGAGCGTGTGCTCGAAAGAGCGTGCGGGTTCAACTCCCGCCCTTGGCACTTCGTGTGTATATGGCATGCACTCGTGGCGGAACTGGTATACGCGCAGTCTTGAGGAGGCTGTGCCGAAAGGCGTGAGAGTTCAAGTCTCTCCGAGTGCACTTATCGGTCGCTTAGCTCAGTTGGCTAGAGCGTCTCATTTACACTGAGAAGGTCGGGGGTTCAAGTCCCTCAGCGACCACTTGTCTGAAAAATATAGTTGTGTTTCGATTTATTTTAGCTTAGTCTAAAATATGCACTTTAAAATATGTCCTAAATGTGGATTCAAAAAATCTATCAAAGAATTTTATCGGAGAAAAACAGGTTTGCGATCCGGTGAATATTATGAAAAATGCAAGGACTGCATGAAATTAAGGGGAAGAAACTATTACCACTCAAACCACAAAAGGCAGCTTGGCTTAGCTCTTATTAGAAGAGCTAAATATAGAAAAGCAATGAAAACTTTTCTTATAAAGATCAAAAGCAAACCTTGCTCAGATTGTGGTAAAATTTACCCCTATTTTGTAATGGATTTTGATCACAGAAAAGATCAACTGAAAGAGAAAGAAATAGCGCACATGGTAGCCGGTGGATGGTCTAAAAAGAAAATAGAAGACGAAATCAAAAAATGTGATTTGGTCTGTGCGAATTGTCATCGAATTAGGACATATTCAAATAAGCTGGGATAGCCAAGGTGGTCACGGCGGGGCTCTGAAGAAGCTCAAATGTGTGTTCAACTCACACTCCCAGCACCTGTGCGGCGGTAGTTCAGTGGTAGAATGTCTCCTTGCCAAGGAGAAGGTCGGCGGTTCAAATCCGCTCCGCCGCTCACATTTATTTACGTTGTTCCAAGCCCTTATAGCTCAACGGATAGAGCGCGCCCCTTCTAAGGGTGAAATGAAAGTTCGATTCTTTCTAAGGGCACTTTTTGAAGACAAATTTAATTAGGCAATAAAACTCTTGATTTTAATCTGACTTAGGGTCTTGCAGGGTTCAATGATTCTAGGGTCAACCAATTTGTAGAAAATATTTTTCCCAACTCTTTTTGCGGTAACAACCCCCACATA
>DAHVYL010000051.1 GCA_027327685.1 Candidatus Woesebacteria bacterium | reverse complement strand
TTTTGCCGAGAACTTTCTTTTCCAAAGCTTCTTTCGCTTCCTTTCCGAAACAGTTTTCAATTGCAGGTGCGTCAATTCCAAGAAGTCTTACCCTTTGTCTGTTGGCAATGAAAAATGTGTCGCCGTCTATAATTTCCACCGCTTTTTCACCGGGAGAAATTACTTGTTTTGCGACTGTGGCACTTCCTGCAATTATTCCGATAGCCCCAGCTGCAATCGCAATCTTTTTAAAAGAAAGCTTTTTGGATTTCCTAAAAAATTTCGCCATATTATTAATACACTTCCTTATGGGTTCCAAATCTAAGGCAGTAAATATAATTATCTTCAATTTTGATCTTCATTCGATAACTTTCATTTACTGAGACAGACCAATATTCCGTACCGGACAATTTGTGGAGCCCTAACGATCTATTATTAATATTTGCATTTAGGAGAAGTAGAGTCTTCTTAACTTGGCCGTGCAGCCTGGCATTATGCTTAACCTGTTTCTCCAGCTCCTTTTTGAAGGATCTTGAGAGAACGACTTCGTACATATGAAATCATTATCTAATAGATTTCATGTATTTTTCAACGTCGTTCTTGTTTCTTAAAACTGTGGCTTTCCCCGTTCTCAAATCTTTCTTTGCCTCCAAATAAAGATGATCCATGTTGGTCTTCTCAATGGAATTTCTAAGAGAATCACGAACCAGATCACTAAACGATGCAAAATAACCGGCTTTGATAAGGTTTTCACCGGCCTCTTTCAATTTATCCGGTAACGAGATGTTTATAGTAGTCATACAATCTTTATACAATATTTATACATATATGTCAAGTGGCAATTGCAACCCTTTTAAAGAAAAACTTTTTGGATTTTTTAGATTTCTTTGAAGATTTGGACATAATACGATTTGCGCTCACTACAAAGTTGCAAAACGGACATCCGCTATCCGTGCTTTAATCACTCCTTTAAAAGCAGCCATCCATCAGTAATATCACCAAGAGTTTCGAATGTGTCAAATTTGGGGGAAATTATTTGGTTTCTTTCTTAGAAGTCTTTTTGTTTTTGAAAGCAACGTACTTTTCCCTATCTGTTTTCTTTGGGTGGAATTTCCCTTTACCACGCATTAAAGGAAGCCTTTTAAGCAAGGATTTCCTCATCTTCATTCCTTCAAAAAGAACTCCGATTGTTCCCCTGCTTTTTTGTCCTTTTTGTCCACGTCCGGATGTGTGGGATCCTTTTCCGCTTCCCATACCTCTCCCGACTCTCTTTTTAGATTTTTGTACAACCTTTGGTAACCTTGTCATGTTATTTTCTTTTGATATCGGCTATTTCCGAAATTGTTTCCAATGCTTTAAGTGTTGCGTAGACATTGGAGACTTTATTCTTCGTACCCAGAATTCTTCCTACAGCGTCGCGGATTCCTGCTGCCTCAAGAACAACCCTCATGGGACCTCCCGCAATAATACCTGATCCGGGGGGAGCCGGTTTAAGAAGAATTTTAGCTGCTGAAAATTTTTCATTAACGGAGTAGGGAATTGTGGTTCCGACGAGGGGAATTACAATCATTCTCCTTTTCGCAGCCTCAATTGATTTTCTTATAGCATTTCGCACATCGGTTGCCTTGGCAAGCCCGACTCCGACTCTTCCTTTTCTATCTCCCACAACCACCAGAGCCGAGAATCTGATTTGGTTTCCACCCTTGGTTTTTTTGGAAATTCTGTTAATTTGAACCACAGTTTCCTCAAACTCTTTGGGAGGTCCATCATAACTGGTGTTTCTTCCTCTATTAAAGTTTCCCATTTTTTAGAATTCTAATCCCCCTTCTCTGGCCCCATCGGCTAATGCTTTGACCCTACCATGGAATTTAAAACCATTTCTGTCAAAAACGACGGATTTGATTTTCTTCGCAACCGCTTTCTTGGCCAGCTCCTGACCAACGCTTTGGGCAATTTGTACTTTCGTCCGCCTGGCCTTTTCTTTAATACTCAAGTCAGAACAAGAAATCAGGGTTTTTCCCTTCTCATCATCAATAAGCTGTCCGTAAATATGCACATTGGAACGAAAAACAGAAAATCTTGGCTTAAGAGCCGTTCCGACAATCTTCGCACGAACCCTGGCCTTCCTCTCTATATATCTTTTTGCTTTCAATTTCAAATTTTTCATTTTCTCTATGTTAGGCAGATGGTCCCGCTTTAGCGGCTGCAGCTTTGCCTGCTTTCCTTCTTATAACCTCATCGACATATTTAATTCCTTTTCCTTTATAAGGCTCGGGCGGCCTGACCGATCTTATATTGGCGGCAACCTGCCCCACCAATCCTCTGTCAAATCCGTCAACCGAGACAATTGCCTTTTCGACTTTAAACGCAATCCCTTCGGGGGCCTTAATTTTAACAGGATGAGAATAGCCGACAGTCAAGGACAGTTCGTTCCCTGAAAGTTCTGCCCTAAATCCCGTTCCAACAAGTTCCAGCTTCTTGCTCCAACCAGTAGAAACTCCTATCACATCGTTATTTATAAGTGCTCTCGTTGTTCCAAAAAGCGCCATTACGTATTTTCCCGAACTTTTGGCACTAACTACCACTTTACCGTCTTCTACGGCAACCCCAATCTCCGGAGCAAAGTGCCTTTTGAGTGTTCCTTTGGGACCGGTAACAGTGACTGTGTGACCACTAACCTCTACCGTGACTCCTGTCGGTATTGTAACTGGTTGTTTTCCTATTTTGCTCATAATTACCAAATTTCCGCTATTACCTCTCCGCCGACCCTGTCTTTAATTGCCTTCAGGGACGAAATTACTCCTTTTGGTGTTGAAACCAAAAAAATTGACGGTCCTTTCTTTTCTTCAAGCTCATCAACTCCCATATAGATTCGGAGTCCTGGCTTTGAAACAAGTTTAAGATTCATTAATCTGGGTCTCTTGTCCTTAAAAGTCAAGGCAACCGTTAAAACCCCCTTTTCGTTTTTGACACTATCTACAAAACCCATTTTCTTAAGGGCCTCGGCAATATTTACCAATTGTTTGTTAGACCGGACGGAGACCGTCTTATTTTTTGCCATGGCAACATTTTTGATTCTTATCAAAAAATCCCCCACCGAGTAATTTGTATTTGTTATGGTTACCATGACGCCTTTCTAACCCCGGGAATTTCTCCCTTGAGGGCATACTCTCTAAAGCAAAGTCTGCATATACCGAATTTACGCATATACCCGTGAGATCTCCCACAGACTCTGCACCTATTGTGGTATCTTACCTTAAATTTTAATTTTTTTGTTTCTCTAACTTCTTTTGCTGTTGTTGACATATTTTTAATCTTTTTGGAACGGCATACCCATTAATTCCAAAAGTCTTTTTGACTGGTCCCTATCTTCGGCCGTTGTTACAATTGTAATCTCGAAACCGTGGGCGCTTGCACTCTTGGTTGAATCTATCTCGGGAAAAACCGTGTGTTCGTCAAAACCCAAAGTGTAGTTCCCCATTTTATCAAACGATTTTAAAGATACTCCCCTAAAATCCCTAAGACGCGGTAAAACTATTGAAAAAAGCCTGTCCAAGAAAGAATACATTCTTTCTCCTCTTAATGTGGCGCTGAGCCCAACCGGCATTCCCTCACGAAGCGAAAAGCTTGCAATAGAAACTTTGGCATTTCTGGTAGACGGCAGCTGTCCCGTAACCACTGCCAGATCTTTCTTCAGAGCATCTATCTGCTGCTGATTTTTGGAAATACTGCCAATTCCCATATTGATAACTACTTTTTCAACTTTGGGAACTGCAAAAGTATTTTTTATACCAAACTCTTTGGCTAAGGCCACTTTCACTTCTTTTTGATATTTTTCTTGTAATCTGGTTATCATTTTGTATCGATTTCCTTTCCGCATTTTTTACAAATTCTGGTTTTATCCGCCCCCGCAAACTTAAAACCAACCCTTGTGATTTTTTTACATTTAGGACAAACCAGGGCAATCTTTCCAAAACCCAAAGCCCTGGGGATATCATAAATTCCGCCTTTGACTTCACCGAATCCCTTAACGTGTTTTTTGTAAAGATTAACGCCGGGGATCAAGACTTTTTCATCAGTCGGCAAAATTTTTTCAATTTTACCCTCCCTGCCTTTATCTTTTCCTGCCGTTATGGCAACTGTGTCTCCTATTTTAAATTTGATCATTTTTATTTTAAACCACCTCCCGGGCAAGTGATGCTATTTTGTTATAACCCGCTTCCTTAACTTCCCTTGCAATTGGACCTAAAATTCTCGTACCGCGCGGCAATCCTTGCTTGTCAATTACAACTCCGGCGTTATCGTCAAACCTGATATAGCTTCCGTCTTTTCTTCGAACCTCTTTGTGGGTTCTGACGATAAGTACTTTAACTTTTTCGTGATTGGCAACAACTCCTGCCGGGTCGGCATCCTTAACAACACCAAGAACTACATCACCAAGTGTCGCAAACTTACCAACTCTTCCGGGAACACCGATGATCATAATACGCTTGGCGCCGCTATTATCTGCCGGAACCAACATTGTTCTAAGCTGTACCATATTTACGACGAAGCTTAAGCCTCGCCCCCTTTCTTAACTTTCTTTTTATCTCCAACCACCTCTAGCATTTTCCATTTTTTAGATTTAGAGTAGGGTCTGGAGTCGGCAAATTTTACCAGATCACCGATCTTGACCCCCACTTCATCCTGAACTTGATATTTGGTCGATCTTTTAAACCTCTTTTTATAAATAGGGTGGATTTTAACCCTTTC
>DAHVYL010000050.1 GCA_027327685.1 Candidatus Woesebacteria bacterium | reverse complement strand
AAAGATAGACCGATCCCAAAATGTAAAAAATAGCCAGTGGCTTGATTGGTCTTCCCCTCCCCCCTGCTTTGACCCCGGAAGTAAACGCCAAGCCTGCCGCAATTGCCAAAAAGGCAACTGCCGGCTGAAAATGGAAAAATTCAAAACGGGGATAGGCGCCGAGAGCCCCAGCGAGAGACCAAAGTATAAGACTTGAAAAGTCGGATCTTTGTTTTACAAATAGAAATACGGAAAAAGGAAGTGCTGCTACAATAAAATTTTTAAAGTCCGGCAGTTGGATTTGTCCCCCGGCTCCCGGAAGAGTAAAAATCCCGAACTTGACAGCCCAATTCCAAAAGGAAGGAAAAAGGCCTGTCGAAAGCAGTATCAAAACAA
Organism: Candidatus Woesebacteria bacterium; assembly: GCA_027327685.1. Classification (GTDB taxonomy): domain Bacteria; phylum Patescibacteriota; class Microgenomatia; order UBA8517; family UBA8517; genus UBA8517. The sequence goes on along the minus strand of DAHVYL010000050.1, from coordinate 4,420 downwards.
ACGGAACGGCAACCAGGACGACTCCTGTTGTTAATTTTTGGAAAGACTTAATCCTTAGCCCTGATTCCTGAGCCAGTGCGTAGCCTACCGGAAGCAAAAACCAAATTGCAGTTTGTTTGGAAATAAAGGCCAACCCCCAGAATATGCCGGCCCAAAGCCATTTTTTCTGTTTGACAAAATAAAAAGAGCAAAAAGCAAAAACTCCCATGTAAAGATCAAACCAAAGTCCGTTGCCGTCATAGAAAAGATTCCACACGGCAAAAGAGATAAGAGCAAAAAAAGCGGGTTTTATATTCCACAATTTTTTAACAGCAAAAAAGATAAGTACATCAAAAGAAAGTATCAAAGCCCATGTAAATATCTTTAGCTGAAGTATTCCCGTTCCAAAAATCCAATAGAAGATACTCAGGTTAAAAAGCATCAAAGGATTATGGGCAACGGCAATATTTGCATAGGGCAGCCATCCTTTTGTCATGAGGTATGGCCAAAGAAGCATTTCCGGCCAGGCGGTAAACCTTAAAACATAAAGAAATAAAAAGTGAACTGCCAGTATTCCGACCAGAAAAATGTAATATTTTTTGTTCATCAATACCCCGGCCTCCCCCACCACAATCTCCTTTTTAATTTCCTGAGAGGAGTTTCCAGGCAGGAAATAAATTTAAACTCTGAATCCATAACTCTCCACGGACTTGCAACTGTTTCAGGGCGGGGTCTGAAAAATACTTCAGGATAGTAAAAATCCGACGGAAGGGGATTCCCCAATTCATGCTTTAACTTTCCGGATCTTTTAATCACCCTGCCATCCTCTTTTCCCGTACTGCCTCTTCCGAGAAATGTTGTGTGCAAGTAAGGAGCGTCAACAAATTTAATTTTTTCAGAGTTTCTGTCCTGGATCATTTTATTATCGTTATCCACCCAACCCCAAACACCGTGAGCACCTTTTGAGTGAAGTCCGGGAATACCCCGATTCACTGCCCGCAGGTTATAGTGCCCGACACGGTCTCCGAACTTATACCTTCCTGCGGACTCTTCCTGGCGATGAAAAATATCTCCAACTAAATTGATTGTAGGAACAATGATGGATTCGATATTCCCGTCTTCCAAATTTATCGTTTCAATAACTTTCTTAATGGAATCTTCATACCAGATTTCGTCTCCGTCGACTACAAGAAACCAATCTGAGGTTGTGACGTCAAGCATCCCCTGACGGGCCTCGGTAAATGTCTCGGAAGTAACTTCGCCATACTCCCGAAAGTCAATTTTCCCCGGATATTTCTTTTTAAGCTCCTCTACTATCTTCAAAGTCCCATCGGTACTTCCCGTATCCCAAAGGAGCACCCTATCTACGTGATCAATTACGGAAGTAACAGAATACCAAAGCCATCTTGCCTCATTTTTGACCAGAGTGTGAGCCCAAACCTGCATACCCTAATTGTATCCTTTTTAAACCTAAATTTCTGCTCTGTAATTATCCTTAATTATGATCTTATTAAACCTAAATTTCTGCGCTATAATTACCCAAAGATGTGTGGAATTGCCGGTAAATCATACTTCAGTCAAAACCGTGAAATTCATCCAAGTGAGTTGAGATTAATGTCTGATGCAATAGCTCATAGAGGTCCGGATGACGCGGGAATTTATATTTCCAAAAATAGAAACGTGGGTTTTGCGGCAAGACGCCTGGCAGTGATTGATTTATCAAAACGCGGCCATCAACCCATGTCCTGGGCAAACCGCTACACCATCACTTTTAACGGAGAAATCTATAACTTCCAGGAAGAAAAACAAAAATTAATTAAGCTTGGGCTGTCTTTTAAATCCGAAAGCGATACCGAAGTGATTTTGGCGCTTTATGCAAAGTACGGCAAAGGGTGTCTAAAACACCTGAGGGGGATGTTCGCATTTGCAATCTATGACCAAGTTGAAAATACACTCTTTTTGGCACGTGACCGAATCGGCAAAAAACCTCTGAAATACTTCCTCGACGACACCAAAATTATTTTTGCCTCGGAACTTAAAGCCATACTTACCCAAACTGAAATAAAAAAGAGTCTGGATTATGAAGCAATTCATCTTTATCTGAATTACGGTTACACACCCGCTCCCATGACGGGATTTGCCGGAATTAAAAAACTGGAGCCCGGAAACTATTTATTTATCAACTTTAAAAATCGAAGTCTGGAAAAGAGAAGATACTGGGAACCTAAATTTAAGAAAAAGCTTCATCTGTCAGAGAAAGAGTGGTGCCAAAGGATATTGGATACTTTGGAAGAATCTACAAAGTTGCGGATGATTTCTGATGTTCCTATTGGAGCCTTTTTATCGGGTGGAGTCGATAGCAGCGGAGTGGTGGCTACTATGGCAACACTATCCCCAACACCTATAAACACTTTTACCATTGCATTTAAAAACAAGCAGTTTGACGAAAGCAATTTTGCCGCAAAAATAGCAAAAAAGTATAAAACAAATCATCACGTCTTAATGGCAAAGCCACAATCAATCGAAGTTCTTCCGTTTTTGGCAAAACAATATGAGGAACCATTTGCTGACGCCAGCAATGTTGTTACCTATATGGTTTCCCAATTAACCAAAAAACATGTGACTGTAGCTCTAAACGGAGACGGCGGAGATGAAAACTTTGCAGGATATCCAAACCGCTATATGCGACTTAAACGTGATGTTGACTATGATTACTGGATCCAGAATATCAGACCGATGGCAGCAAAACTGTTTAAGTCTTTCCCCAAAGCCAATAATTTTTTAGAGAAGGCGAAACTGCCTTTATATAGCAGATTTGCTTCATATAACAGAATATTTGGTCCTGACGAACTCGCAGCCAACACTCTGGGAGAAGTTAAGGACCTGGCCAATACCGTTGATGCCTACAAAATAGTCGATCAGTGTTTCAGATTATTCAAAGGAAAAGATATTAAAGACGCCGGACTCAAATTCGACCTTCTTTATTTCCTTCCCGACCAACTGCTTGCAAAAGTGGATATCGCAAGTATGGCCGCCTCTCTTGAAGCATGGTCCCCTCTTCTGGACCAAGAAATGATAGAGTTGGCTTGCCAAATTCCTTTTAATCTCAAAGTAAAAAACGGAGAATCTAAATACATCCTGAAAAAAGCGTTTGAGAAAATAGTACCAAAAGAAAATCTTTACAGACCCAAAATGGGCTTTACCATCCCCCTAAACAAATGGTTCTCGGGAAAACTTAACTCATACGCAAAAAGCGTATTACTTGATAAGAAATCATTTATAAAAGATATTTTTGACACAGATTATGTCAAATTAATGATTGAGGATAATAATAAAACTCAGGATTTCGGTCCGCGCCTTTGGACTTTAATGTCCCTCGAACTTTGGTATAGAGCCTATTTTAAATGAAGTCCTAATCCCCGTCTCTGCCCCAGTAGTATTTAATAACTATCACCCACGAATAGACAGCAAGAATAATATTTGTAACTCCGAGTGTAATTGTCGGGCCAAATACTCCATATTTTGGAATTAAAAAGAAATTAAGCAGGAATATGGCTGCAATCTGGAAAAATGAAAATGTTCCGATATAGATGGTCTTTTTCATTGAATAGATAATTGCCGAAACGGAGGGGGCTGTAAATAAAAACGGAATTTGAGCGAGGGCCAGTGCTTGAAAGACAGGAACAGATTCCAAATATTTTTCACCAAAGAGGGCGAGCACAAATGGTTTGGCAATTATTATCCAAAGAACTACTCCTCCCGTAATCGGTAAAAGAGCAATGAGGGATTTAAGGATATATCTCTTTTCATTTTCTTTATTTCCAAACCCGGTAAGTCTGGGAGCAAGAACCGAAGAAAAACTCGAGGTAAGAATTATTATAAATGATGCCAGACGGGATGGAATCGAATAAAGCCCTGTTGCAGTTGCTCCGGCAATGGCTGCCAACATCTGGATATCAAGCCTTCCAGAAACTGATGAAATAATTCTATTGACTCCGATCCACCCGGAATATTTAAGAAGGTTTTTGTATTCTTCTTTACCCGGACGCGACCTGAGAAAATCAGATTTTAAATAAATAAAGATAAATATAAGAGAGAACACAAACCCCGCTCCGAATGCCCAGAAAGCTTTGGACATTGTAAGACCACCAACTACATAAAAAGCTAATACAAAAAGGAGTCTGGCTATATAAAAGACATTGTCGATAATTGTTGAGTGAAGAAACTTTTTCTTCGCCTGCAAAATGTAGGGAAAGAAAAGATCTGGGAAAATAAAAATCGGAAGTACTGCCGACCAGATGGCAATCATTGGATCGCGCGTTGCCAAAAAAGTTTTTGAAACAAACGGAGCAAATATAATAACCAAGGCAGATGTACTCAATACCACTACCAGCCTTATAATAAATGATGCTTTTGTGTATTGGTCTGCTTTCTCATGTTC
>DAHVYL010000004.1 GCA_027327685.1 Candidatus Woesebacteria bacterium | reverse complement strand
CTACAAATGACGAAGGCGTCAGATGCCGCAAAATCACAAATTTTCCATAAATGAAAACAGCAACTGACCCCAGACACCTCAGACGTCGGGAAGCCGTCAAAATCCTCTTTGCCGAAACATATACGGACCAACCAAATCCTCCGGAACTCGTTCAAAAAATCATTAATCAGAAGGACAGACTCAACAAACTGATTAGTAATGCGGCTCCCCAATGGCCCATTGATAAACTCAATAAAATCGATCTGGTGATTCTCTGGCTGGCAATTTACGAGCTTGAGGAGGGGGATACACCTCCAAAGGTAATCATTGATGAAGCCGTAGAGCTTGCAAAAGAATTCGGAAGCGAATCTTCCTCTTCTTTTATCAACGGAGTTCTGGGTACAATATATAAGGAAGAACCGGATAAAGATAAAAATGAATAAGGAGTATAACGAAATTCAGGAATCAATTAAAAAAGAGCTTGCTCACTTTCTCGGAATTGAGCCCGAAGATATCGAAAGCGATTTCTCACTGACTGAGGACCTTCATATGAAGCCTACGGACCTGACCGATTTCATGGAAATACTGTCCAAAATGGATTTTGACACCGAAAGCATAGATTTTGCCGAGGTCGAAACTTTTGCCGACCTGATTGATGCCCTAACCCAACACCAATGAAAAACATAGATTTGTTAAGAGATATTTTTACCAATAAAGATTTGCTTGACCAGGCTCTTACCCATCGCTCCTGGGTAAACGAGCACAAAGGAGTGAGAAAGTCCAACGAGAGAATGGAGTTTTTGGGTGATGCAATTTTGGAGTACGTGGTCTCCAAAGAAATTTATGATCTTTTCCCGGACAAGGAAGAGGGGTACCTCACCGCGCTCAGGGCCAGTCTTGTAAACACAGTCGCCCTGGCCGAAATTGCACTCAAGCTTGATCTCGGACCCAAGCTCTTTCTTTCCAAAGGGGAGGAGGACGGCGGAGGAAGAACCAACTCATCGCTTCTTGCAGATACGGTTGAAGCCGTCATCGGAGCAATTTTTATGGATGGGGGAATGGATAGGGCGGAAGAGTTTATTCGGGAGAATATTCTGGTTCACGTCAAAGACAAAGCAGCCAAACCTTTAAAGGACTTCAAAAGCAGACTTCAGGAGGCCGTGCAGGCTAAAGGTTTTACGGCTCCGAAGTATCAGGTTATCGAAGAATCGGGACCCGATCACAGTAAAAAATTTGTTATAGAAGTTCTGGTAAACGGTAAACCCTGGGGAAGGGGGGAAGGAAAAAACAAAAGCAGTGCCGAACAGGAAGCTGCTAGACAGGTTCTCACAAAAAAGGTACAATAGACTCCGTATGGTTACAATCCGTCTCTCAAGATTTGGCAGGAAAAAGGCTCCTTTCTACAGGATTGTTGTGGTCGATTCAAGAAAAAAAACCACAGGGGGAGTTATTGAATATGTTGGAACCTGGAATCCGATCAAAAAACTGAAAGAGGTAGACAAAGAAAAAGTAAAGGAATGGGTGTCAAAAGGTGCCCAGGTCAGCGCTTCCGTCAAAAAGATTCTTGAAAAATAATATGAAAGAGTTGCTTGAGTTCTTGCTAAAGGGTGTTCTGGGAGAGGAAAAGTTTGAAATAACCGAGATGGAGGAGGCCGGCAGGCTCTCCTATACAATAAAATCGGATCCCAAAAACATGGGTCTCATCATCGGAAAAGGCGGACGCATGATCAAGTCCCTCAGAAACATACTCAAAGTAAAGGCTACTTTGGAAAAAACCGCGGTTACCCTAAACGTAGAGGAATAACTTCTTTTTTAATGACTCCTATTGGCCAAACGGATTCGGATTAATCCCGCTGACTGAAGCGGAAGCAGGAATCTCGATTGAGGACTGGCTAAGCCCGCCGATTTGGGAAAGTAAATCTTTTTCGGCAGAAGTCAGATCGGTAATTGATTGAGTGAGCGTAGGAATGGTTGCCGGTAGCGGCGCATAATACGTCTTTGTTGTGATATTTGCCGCACCCAGTCCCGAATCTTCGACTAACTCCATCTTCTCGACAAAGGTAATCGGAGCAATCGTGTCCACACTTTTTACAAATGCAACAATCGCGTTCTTGGGGCCAATAATGTTAAACGAGGTTGTTACATATGACAAACCGCCGGAACTGTCGCTTGCCATGGATACTTTTATTTCTTCCATTACCACTAAATTACTCGAGGCCAGGGACTTCAGCTGGGACATAACCTGCAAAGACGGATTGGACTTTGGAAGTGCAATGAGCGCGGCATTGGTGCCCGATGCCGACAACTGAGAGACGGAGCGAAGTACATTGAGTTTGTTGGACAGAACCGACTGACTCTTTTTGGCTTCACCAATTTGATTTCTTAAATTTGTAACTTGGCCGACGGCAAACTTACCGACCATAACAAAAAGCACTATTACTATAACAAGAGGAGCGGTGGATTTTAAAATCTGTTTATCGTTTTCGGATATTTCAAGTTTGCTCATATTATTTACTACTTAGGCTTACATCAATCGAGTAACCGCTGCCGGCGCCATAGGCAAAGGAAGAAAGGTTTACAGACTTGAATAAGTCAGTGCTTTTCAGATTTTGGATAAAAGCGGTAAGGTCCTCATTTGACCTGATGGCTACCGAAACATCTATTTTTGTGGAGCTGAAGTTGGCCAGATTCATTGTCGAAGACGGAGACATGTTTGTAAATAGAAAGTCTATACCAGTAATGTTTTTGGTAGCATTGGGAGTAGACTTAATTGAAGAAATTTTGGCCAGTCTGTCTTTAAGAAGCACCAATTGCTGCTCACTTGTCTCCTGAGCTTTTACCTGGGACTTTAACTGATCGACATTGGTTTTAATGCCGTCCAAGGTTATTCTGCTGTAGATGAAAAATGCGCCCATTCCCAAACTAAAAATGATAAATGCGACAATAAAAATAACACCGAGTGCTTTGGTGGTTTTGAGAATACTGTTAAGACCTTTACTCACCTGAAGGTTTTGGGGCAACAAGTTGACTTTTTCCGGCATGTTATTTAATCACGCATTGCAAGCCCGATGGCAACACCATAGAGCGGGGCAAATGACGCCAATTTCTGGGCAAGGCTGGGGTCTATCTGAATACGACTAAAAGGGTTTCCCACCAAAACTTCCATTCCGACCGTTTTGGAGAAAGAGGCAATCAACTCCGGCATGCCGCTTGATCCTCCCGAAATAACAAGAGCTGTGGGCATTTCTCCTTTTTCCTCCGTAAGATAGTAATTGACGGCTTTTTTAATTTCATCCGCCACCAGGCGCACTATTGAATCCAGGGCCCCCTTAATTTTTCCTTCAAGCTGACCGGGTGCTAAGCCATAGGCTTTTTTGTATTCCTCGGCCTGCTGGGGAGTAATCGAAAGGCTTTGAGAAACGGCTCTCGTAAAAGCGTCTCCTGCAACCGGCAGAGAGCGGCTGAAAGAAAGAAGTCCGCGGTTGACGATTGCCAAATTGGTTGACGAGCCTCCCAAATCTGCCAAAAGAACGGTTTTATCAACCGGAGCAAGAGATCTTGATAGGGCTATAAGTTCCGTTTCAACAGCCACAGGGGTTAGACCTGCCATTTGAACGACTTTGACATACTTTTCGACAATCGATCTGGGAGCGGCAACCAAAAGTACGATAACCCCGGTATCGGGTCCTGCCGTATCGTTTCTTTTGAGTATCGTATGTTGGATAATCGCCTCGTTTACGGGAATCGGAATATACTGCTCCGCTTCCCACTTGATGGCCGAGGCTATTTCGCTATCGGTCAGCGGGGGAAATTTAATCGTACGCGTAAAAGCAAGCGATTCGGGTATGGACAAAACCGCTTCTTTTGAATTTATTTTTGCTTCAAGACATAATTTCTTGATTATCTGGGCAAAGGATGTCATTTCCTTTTCGTCGGACATTTTATCAACCGTACTACCCGAATAACCGACAACTCCTGAAGCAACCAACGAATAGGAAGCGCCGCTTTTTTCCAGTTCGACAATTTTTATGGTTTTGCTACCTATATCTATTCCCAGCATGGCAGTTTATAGTTCATTTAACAATAAAACGGTATCTTGCGTCAAGGCTTCTTATTTAGTTATACCACCGTAGGGATAAAATACGGCAAGCCCGCTGAAAGGAAATTCCGGCCAACCCCGAAAAACACTCACTCTGCGGTTACTGAGATTGCCGGATGTTCCCGAGGTCCCGGTTGAAACTATATCCAGTCCCTGAGAGGGGAGTGTTGAGTTGCCATTACTAGCAAAATTTACATCGGTTCCTATCACATGACCGCTGCCTGTATTGTAAAGCATTCTGATTTTGGCAAAAAGAAGCCCGTTTGCTACGTTATATGAACCGGCAGGGATTCCAAGACCGGACATGGTAATTGTTTTCTGAAATGCATAGGTAACCCCGCCGATCTGACAGGTTCCGTCAACGGGTGACGAAAAACTGTTCGATGCAGCCCGGATCACGGTGGGATCATAGGCCGCTCTGGCAATCTGAACGGTTTTAAGATCCTTCGGGTCGGTTTTATAATAAACGCTGACCTCAACTGCCGGAATTTCGGTGGAGCCGGGATTGCCCCAACAAACTTTAAGAGTATCTCCTTTAAAACAGGGGAAAGGCGGGTCGCAGGTTATTTTACCGGTATTGGGGTCGTGGGAAACAAACCAGTTGGTCATGGTCTCACCCGAAAGAAGCGGAGCCGGATAATTAAAAGATCGCGCACCTTTGGAATAGTCTGAAACGCTAACCGAATAGGAAGCGTCTTCGAAATTTTCACTGCTACCGGAGCCTGTAATTAATGCCCTCTCAATTCCTGCCTCGGCAGCCGAAAAGGCACGGACTGAGTCGGCCTGCTCGGTTGATGTGGAAATGTCGGTAACGGAGCGGGAGAGTACAAAAAGAACTATCGTCAAAACGACCGAGAGGGAAAGAAGAACCAATACCAGGGCTTGTCCGGATTCACCTTTTCGCATTACATATCAGTTTAGCAATTGACTATCGGAATTGCAATTTACCCTTAATTCCTCAAATAGATCTTCGACTCTGCAGTCACACTGGAACTTTGAACCCCTGTGGCAGACGCATCCTGAACGGCAACATTGACCGTTACGGAAGGGGGATTGGATGAATCCTGTGTGCAGGTGAACGAACAACTGGTAATTTTGATGGTATTTGACGTAAGTCTTGCAAGAGCTGCCGAACCTGAAGCAATATATGAATCCGGCTGACCCACGCCTACACACGAAAACGATGTTGAGATTCCGTTTTTATCCAGGTATGTGATTTGGGAAGCATTGGAATAGGGACATCCAATAATTTCATTCGCATTTCTGATATTTCTTTCTATAACAGCCAAAGAATAATTAAGATTTTCTCTGACTCTTATTAATGATTCGCTTTTTTTGGTACCTTGTATGGTCAAAATGAGAGAACTCGAAACAATTACTCCGAGTGTTGCAAAAATGGTAACAACTACCAAAATTTCGATTAAGCTTATACCGCTCTCAATTTCTTTTTTCATTTATTGCAGAATAGACAGACTGGTTGAACCTTTGACTTGATGCAGTCCTTTTGCATCCCGCCAGGAAACAACCGTATCCATTTGTACAAGGCTTTTTCCATCGACTGGGGATATGATAAAACTTGACTGACGTATAAACTTTGTTCCCGAGATATATTCGGTCGCGCCACAAGCTCTGGGCAGACTCCAGGAAAGAGTGGTAAAACACCAGGTGGGGACGGCAGCTTTGGCCATAAAATTAGTTGTACTTTTGTCGCGTTCCTGTCTTAACCACTCATTGGTTTGTTGGACATAATTGGCAGCAAGAGTTTTATCTCTCGAAAAAGAAGAATTTTGAATAGAGTTTGATGCCAGAGAAACTATTGCGGTAATAATTAATGCGCTTATTGCAATTGCCACCACAACTTCAAAAAGCGATTGTCCTTTTTGCAGTCCTTGTTTAATTTTTAACTTAAAATTCATTTTATATCTCCTCCGGAACCGATTGTTATGTCAATGTAGTTTCCCGTAGAACCCTGCGTAACTCTGATGGAAGTTCCACCCGGTGCAATATCCGTCCCCATTCCCAATATCTTGAAAAGAATCGGATTGGGGGAAGGGTTTGAAATTGTGATGTTTGGGGGCAGGTTAACATCATTAGTTGTAATACTTCCACCCGAACAAAAAGCCTGGATTTGATATCTACTGGTTGAAACAACTCTGAAGTAGTAACCGGATAGAGTTTGCGCACCGGCACACGGCGCTCCGGTCGGTTTAATACCGGATAGCGCGCTCTGCTGAGCCACTCTCAGATCCCCCTGAACCATTTTTACAGCTCCTGCCAATGCCTGCCTTCTTGAAAAATCTCTATAGCCCACAAAACCGGCACCAAAAAGAATCCCGATAACCGTCAGAACAACCAAAATCTCAATCAGAGTATAACCGCTTGCTTTCATGGATTTGTTATCTTGTAATTACAGGTAGCTGTACAGCCTCCACCACACCCTGTAACCGAAGGAAGCGACTGCTCCAGCGCGGCACATAAAGCATATGTGGTGCCGTCAGAGGTATAGGCATATTTCCGCGTCGTTGAGGTGGGGTCCACCGGGACACTACTTATATAAACATTGCTCACCGGACAAGTGGACGGCGTACCGCTACCTTTCAGTGTAGTACCTAGAGTGGTTGGATAGGCATTACAATCGGCCCTGTACATCTCAAGCCCGCTTTTTATCTGCTCCAGATCGGCTTTCCTTCTTCCGTCGCGGGATGATTCTCTTGCTCCCTGCATGCCAAATATCGAAAGGGCAAGTAAAACTCCCAATATTGAAATTACTACCAAAAGTTCAATTAAAGTAAATCCTTTATTTTTTTTCATTGTGTCAGTCCTGCCGGGCAAACTCCGCCGGTAAAAGTGTTGGATGAACTGATTTTTCCGGACGAGCCCGTGGAACAAACCACCCAATACATACCGCTAACGTTCTCAAGTTTAGACCATAAAACATATTGGGTAGCTACGGCTGTGCCGTTAATCGCGGTCCCGTCGGATCGATAGTGATAGTAATAACTGGAATCCGTTTTAAATTTAGGATCTTCCGGACAGTTGCTTAGAGCCAGGCTGGTGCAAAGCGCCCCTGAAGCCTGCACGCCGTTAGAAAACCCGGGGTATAGACCATTATTTTTATTTGCAAAAGCCTCCAATGAGTTTTGGTACTGCTTAAGATCCGATTTTCTCTGGGTATCTCTGGCCTGCTTTTGAGTCGAGGTAAAAGAAACCGTTGCCAGAGCCGCCAAAATTCCAATAATGGAAACCACAACTAACATCTCGATTAGAGTAAATCCTTTAAATTTTTTCATATTAAGGCGTTACCTGGTGTACACAGGCGCAACCGGTCCAACACGAAACGGCTACAGTTTTACAATTTACATCGCTTTTATTTTCAAGACATGCAGAAAGGGTAAAAGTATCATTGGCCACATCCGGTGCATAACAGTAAGTCTGGTCGGGAAATTGAGGATCTTTGGGAAGTGCTTTCATATATACCGTACCGGCATTTGAAAATTCCGCTCCCCAGACAATAGAAGTGGGATAGCTTCCTTTGTCGTTGTAATATAGCCTGAGAGCGGTTTGCACATTCTTAAGGTCTGCTTTTCTGACCGCGTCACGGGATCTGCTCCTTGCGGCATTTAAATTTGCGGTTACCAGAGTTGCCAGAATTCCTATTATCGAAACAACTACCAGAAGCTCAATCAGGGTGAATCCTTTGGCAGTTTTCTTCATAATTTAATAATACAACAAATTCAAACTACAAACTAATTGGTCGTTGCCGTAACATTCGGACTGGTAATTGAAAAATTGCAGCCCACAGTGCCTCCGCAGGTTACTCCGAGAGGCAAATCCGTATGGGTTCCGCAGTTTCCTCCTATACAAGCACTTATGTCCTGAGAATTTTCAAGACTGGCAAAAAGCTGAAAACCTTGTTTTGCACCTCCTTCCACGGTAACGGTGCGGTAGTAGTAGTTAAAGTTTGAGACGGGGTCTTTGGGTGCGGTTTTTAAGAAAACGGTTTTTCCGTCCGTAAACTGTCCCGTTCCCCAAATACAAGCGGTGCTACTTGTAGTCGGACAACCCAAAATCTGGCCGTTTGATGCGGTAGGATAGGACCCATAATCGTTATAGTAAATTTCCAAAGCGCTTGAAATTTGCTTGAGGTCGGATTTTCTTTGAACATCACGTCCTCTCATCTGGGAGCTACTGAAAGTAACCAGACCGATTGTTGCCAGTACTCCTAAAATTGCAATCACTACCAGAAGTTCTACTAGGGTGAATCCTTTGGCAGTTTTCTTCATAATTTAATAATACTACTTTCTAAGAAGGAGTTCCTCCAATTGGCATTCCTGCAAAGTCTTGGAAATGGCACAGCCGTAGAACCTGCCCGCATTGCATACCTTATTGCCGCACGGCAGATTCCTGGCAATGATTGAAGGATCCACCTCGGCTTCATCTTTTCCCTCCATGGCCGTAAACAGTTGGAATCTGGCTCCGTCACTCATGTAGTAATATGAAACTCCTTCCTGAGAATCCGGATCGCGGGGGATGGTGGAAAGATATGATTTTTTATTTATAAGATTCAAAAAAGAATCTTTTCCCCACTCACAGGGAATGGGGTTGACTACCCAGCGCCCTTTATTGTCTTTATAGGGAGCGTCTCCAGGATTCAAACAATCCATTATTCTTCCGTCGGGGGAGGATGGTGGGAAAGCGCCCAAATCAACAAAGTATTCATCCAGCGAATGCTCCAGTACTCCCATATCGTCGCGCCGGACCTGGTCACGGGAGCGCCGCAAACTGACAATAAAATTGGGGACGGAGATAGCCACAAGGACAAGAAAAATTATTATCAGTGAAAGGCTCTCTGCTTTTGAAAAAAGTTTTAATCTGGTCATAATTTAATTAATACATTCAGGTGCAGGATTGGTGGGCGAATCACACTGCCCGAAACAAAAATCATATACGGGTTGACAGGCAGGGTTGCAATTTGCGTCAAGCTGTACTTCAACACATTGTTGGCCTATACATCCATACTTTTTGGTACAGGATCCGGGAGGTGCTGTCGGGTAGGGGGTGGAACCAGTGCCGACGGGGATCGGGGCATTATCCGAGGACATGTAAAAATTATATATGTTTCCCGGTCCTATGCCCGGTATTGCCGTTACGTCTTTGGTGTTTTGAAGCAGGGAATAGAGTCTGAACCAGTCGGCACAGGTTGAACCGTCGGTTTCATATGGGTAGGGTTTATTTGTTACCGGATCGCAGGGAACGTTATTCAGATAGGGGTGAATGGCAATGCCCGTATCGGTGCCGCAATTAGCCATCAAAGTCGGGCTGGGATAGCAATTATTGTCTTTCTCGTACTCCTCGACGGCAACTTTAATTGTATCCAAATCGGATTTACGCTTGGCATCGTTACCCTTAAACTGTTGTTGCATGAATGACATTATACCGATCACCGCCAATATGCCCAGTATTGCCACAACAATCATCATTTCTGTTAAAGTAAAACCGGAGACAGATTTAAGCTTTTTTGATATCATTCCAGCCCGATTAATCTAATTATATTATTACCGAAAGCAAGAGTCAGGGCAATTCCCAGTATTAAAAATGGACCGAAGGCAATTTTGGTCTTCATTTTGGCTTTCCCGATCAAAATCAGTATGATTCCGACTGCTGCCCCTGTCAAGAAAGACAGAAATAACCAGGCAGGCATGAGTTTTAAACCGGTAATCATGCCTCCGAGAACGGCAAACTTAACATCCCCCAATCCCATACCTTTTCCTTTTGTAACTAAGTGTACAAAAAGAAGAAAGGTAGCTGCCAAAAATCCCGAAAAGACAACATTGAATATTGAATTGGAAGCGGTAAGTAGCAGATAGAAGAAAGTAACCGAAATACCTGCAAATGTAAGAGAGTCGGGGATAATCTGATACCCCAGATCGATAATAAATATCGTCAAAAGAATTAAAAAAATAACCAAATAAAACGTAAGCGTAAAAACATCATTCACACTTTGTAGAGTCAAACCTTTAAAAGTGTTTGCAAAATAGAAAATCACAATAAAACCCAGTGCGGTAGCAATTTCTATCAGGGGATAGCGAAGTGAAATTTGTTTTTTACAGTTTCTGCATTTACCGCCAAGGATGATATAGGAAAGGAGGGGAATATTGTCATACCAGCTGATTTTATTTCTACAGTTAGGACAAACACTTCGTCCTTTTACAAAAGAGATCTCTCGAGGAATCCTCCAACTAAGAGCGGTGATGAACGAACCAAAGACTAACCCTAAAACAAAGAGGAAAAGATACCCGAGAAGCATTTACATTATTCAGGTACACACTCGGCACAAGTCGGAAGATTGCTTCCGGTTACAGTCCAACCGGCTGCATCAGGACCGGCGTCACAATTCGAAGTATAGTTAGGAAGTCCTGCCGTAAATCCGGCCGTTAGGTCCACAACTTTATCATTGGCGATAGCTGACTGCTTGGCAGAATTAGACTTAGGCACCCAACAAGCAAATACCGTCGATGAAGCAGTCGTGCCCTTACCTACAAATATACTACCCGCGGAGGTGCCTGCTGTAACAAACTTACGGCTTAAGAAGGCAGTTTGCAATTCATTGGCAGTAATGAGTTCGCCGCCGGCGGTACACCCTGTAGCAGAACACAACCCCACCAACGCATTTTGAGCATTCGTAAAGGCAAAAGCTGTTTCTGCGCTCGGATAATTGGTTTTATCTATTACCGTCCAGGGATAATCATTGTGCCCTGTGTAGTACCTTTGAAGCGCCGAAACCAGGCCACTTGCATCAGCCTTCATTCCTGAATCGCTGGCCCTATTTGCTTGCTCAATAGGATTAATGGCTGCGATAACAATTGTGGCGATGACTCCGAGAAGTGCGATAACTATAAGAAGCTCTACTAGAGTAAATCCTTTGGCAGCTATTCGTCTCATATGGCGATAATTAAGTATTAATCTTTACAAAAACACTTTCAATAGGCAATCCAAGGCTAGATTTTTATGTTTTATCCTTAAAAACTGCTTGTCAAATTGTATATCGGCAGTATTACGGCAATCACCAAAAACCCCACACCGAGCCCCAGGACAACCATCACAATGGGCTCTATGGCAGCGGTTAAGCCTTTAACCTTTTCATCACTTTCAACCTCAAATATGCGGCTGATTTTGGTTAAGACTTCATCCATTTTCCCGGTTTCTTCTCCAACGGCTATCATCTGACTTAAAATGAAAGGAAAGGCTTCGGGGTGCTTCGAAAATGCAAAGGCAACCGGAAAACCTTTTTCCACCTGATTGGAAGCATCTATTAAAGCATCCGAAATTACGGTATTTCCGACAACCTCCGAGGTTATATGAAGGCCTTCCAATATGGAAACTCCTGCTCCTACCATCATTGAAAGGGTGCGCGTCAGTTCCGTGAGAATTATTTGACGTTGGAGTTCTCCGTAAACAGGAATTTTAAATATCAACTCATCAATTTTACGCCTGCCCTCGGGGGTAGCTTTATAAAGCCGCAAAACGTATAGCCCTATCCCCAAAAGTATTAAAGCAATAAACCAGTATTTGACAAAAAAGCCGGAAACCCCGATGAGAATTTTGGTGGGTAAGGGGAGATCCGCATTAAAGTCGGCATAAAGACCCAGAAGTTTGGGTATGACAAAAACCATCATGACAATGCTCACTATTATCATGCCGACAACAATAATTACCGGATAAATGAGAGCCCCTTTGACTTTACTTCCGAATTCCTGCTGTTTTTCCAAATTATCCGCAAGTCTTAAAAGAACGGCGTCAAGAACTCCTCCTATCTCACCGGATTTCACCAGTGCAATATATGTTTTTCCGAAAACTTTGGGATGTTTCCCCAAGGCTGCCGAAAAAGATTCTCCCGCCTCAACATCGGCCAGAAGCTGGGCAACAATTGCCTGCATGGATTTTTTGGTTTGCGAACGGAGTATCAAAAGAGCTTCGGTAATGGGCAGTCCCGCGTTTATCATCGTCGAAAGCTGTCTTGTAAAATTTGCGACATCGCTGCCTGTGATTTTTTCCCTCATCCTTTTAAGTAGTGAGAAAGGGGAGTCGATTTTGGAGTTTATCGAAATCACAAAAAAACCTTTGCTTCTTACCAGTTTAGCTGCGGCATCCACGCTTGCCGCTTCCACCTCGCCTTTGATGATTCTCCCGGCGCTGTCTTTGGCTTTGTAGTTAAATCGCTTCATTTATGGGGTTTAAACACCGCGGACCAGCCGCATCAGTTCTTCCGGTCTTAACGACCAACTCTGCGCTTCTTCCAATGTAACCGTGCCGCCTTTAACAAGGGCCGCAAGTGATTTCTCAAGAGTTGACATTCCGGTCTCCTGGGAAGTTTCCAAAATGCTTTCGATCTGGTGAGTTTTACCTTCACGGATTGCGGTTCTTATGGCAGTTGTTCCAAGCATTACTTCATAGGCAACTGCGCGGCCTTTTTGTGTAGCGGCAACCAATCTTTGGGAAAATACGGCTTCGATTACATTTGACAGCTGGAGCCGGACTTGTTTTTGCTGCTCCTCGGGAAAAACATCCACAATTCTGTCTATTGATTGGGCGGCTGAATTGGTATGAAGAGTTGCAAAAACCAAATGCCCCGTTTCGGCAACGGTCAGAGTTGCCGCAATCGTTTCATAGTCGCGCATTTCACCCACAAGAACAACATCGGGGTCCTCCCTCAAAACGGATCTTAAGGCAATTTCCCACGAATGGGTATCGCTTCTCATTTCCCTTTGGGAAATGATTGACTTAATCGGATTAAACACAAACTCAACAGGATCCTCAATTGTGACTATATGACAGCCCCTGTTTTTATTTATCTCCTGAAGCATGGTGGCAAGGGTGGTTGATTTCCCGTGTCCGGTCGGACCCGTTACCAAAACCAGGCCCTGTCTTAATGTGGTAAAAGAATGGAGTATCGGGGGTAGTCCCAGTGTTTCCATGGCCGGAATTGTTAAAGGAATCAGTCTAAAAGCCGCCGCATAGGAATTCTTTTGAGTGTATGCATTTACTCTGAATCTTCCTTTATCGGAAAAGGACAGAGAAAAGTCCAGTTCTTTATTAACGCTCAGACGTTCGAGCTGTTCACTGGTCAAAACTTGTTTCAGAAGTTCCCCGATAACATCGGGGGTCAAAACGCCTGTTCCGGGAACCGGAGTCAGAACGCCGTCTATCCTAAGCATCGGAGGGTTTCCCGATATAAGATGCAGATCGCTTGCTTTACTGTCAAATACCGTCTGCAGCAGTTGTTTGGCTTCCATATTATTCTTGAGCAACACGCAGTACCTCTTCCACTGTAGTGACTCCTTCGACAACTTTCAAGTATCCGTCCTGTTTCATGCTGATCATACCTTCTTCCGTGGCCTGTTTATTGATTTCCGCCGCCGAAGCTCTTTCCAAAATAAGCTTTCCGATTTTTTCAGTTATGGGCAAAACTTCAAAAACTCCAACCCGGCCGTAATAGCCTGAGTTTCCGTCGTCGGCGTCTCCCTTTCCTCTATAGAACTTTACGTCTCCCTGAGGTTTCCATAAAGCTCCCAGTTCTTTTTGGACATCCTGAACAATTTTCGGATCCGGAGAATAGGCTTCCTTACACTCATCATGAATTTTTCTGACAACACGCTGAGCAACAATACAAGTCATTGATGAAGCCAGAAGGTAAGGCTCGGCACCCATATCCAAAAGGCGGGGAAGGGCACCCGAGGCATCGTTGGTATGCAAGGTAGAAAAAACCAAATGCCCGGTTAATGAAGCCTGTACGGCCAGATCGGCAGTTTCGCGGTCTCTTATCTCTCCCACAAGAATAATATTGGGGTCCTGTCTCAGAAAAGCTCTTAACCCGTCGGCAAAAGTAAGTCCGGCGGCCGGATTGATTTGCACCTGATTGACCCCCGGAATCTTATATTCGATAGGGTCCTCCAGTGTAACAATATTGACTTTTGAAGTATTAAGCTTGGAAATAACCGAATAAAGAGTCGTTGTTTTACCCGAACCCGTCGGTCCGCAAATGAGAATAATTCCATGGGGTCTTAGAATTGCATCCTCCAAATTCTTTAAGCCTCTGCCGCGAAGACCAAGTTCGGCCAAATCGGGGACACCCCCGGTTTTTTTAAGAAGCCTCATGACTATTTTCTCGCCCCAGGTCGTCGGTAGGGAGGATATACGAAGATCCACCTCGGCATCGCTTCCTTTAAAATTAAACCTTCCGTCCTGGGGAATTCTTTTTTCGTCAATCTTCATTCCATCCAGGATTTTTATTCTGGAGATAAGTGAGTCATGAAGCTCCCGGGGAATGGA
>DAHVYL010000049.1 GCA_027327685.1 Candidatus Woesebacteria bacterium | reverse complement strand
TACGCGTATTGATTTTAAAGTTTTACTGCCCAATTTTCTGGCAGTTTCTCCTTTTTTAACTAATGTAACCTTTTGTTTATCTGTAAGAATAACGTTTCTCAACCAAGGTGACAATGAAGAGCTTGAAACTGGAACAATTTTTTGAATCTCTGAATACGACATTCCTTGTTTTCTTAATTTCACTGCATACAATTTGAGTTTTGTCTTTGGTTGCATAATTAATTATATATCTGGTTAGAAGATAGGGTCAATATATGCTATACATATATTCTACATTCGAACATTTTATAAGAGTCCCAATGGGGTTACTCACTTCTATTCCGTAAATATTTCTTCTTTCTTGGCGCTCACAAAGTGAATCCACTCTTCAACAGATTCAAGAAAAGCCTTAAGGGATGCTTCAATTATAAAATCAAAAACCAGAGATTCTTCAATCTTACATCCGGCAAGGTTTAGCAGCCACTCGTTCAAATTTTTATCCCCTTCTGGGAGAAAATTCTTTTTAGAATTTTCATCTTTTTTTTGACCCAAAAAAAAGACGCCTTCGTAAAATTCTGACAACTGCAGCCTGGCGTATAAGGTGTCCGCTTCGGAATTCCACTGCATTTCTGGCAGCCCCGTAAGCAACAGCAAGTGAGGATGCTTTACGGGTGGTACTGATTGTCTCTTCGGAAGTGTCTATTATCTTAAGGGCATACCCAATTCCGCGCACAAAACTTTCACCGTTCAAATTAAGACTGCCCATATTCCTAAAAAGATAGGGTTAAAACTCCCGAAAGTCAAAGAATTTATATTTTGGTATAATTCGTCTTATGTATAAGTTAAAAGCAAAGGAGTTAAGAAAGACCCGCCCCACTCCGGAAACCTTTTCAACCATTAAAAGGAACCCTATTTATCTGGTTTTAGATCGAGTAATAGATACCTACAATATTGGCTCTTTATTCCGTCTCGCCGACGCAATTGCTGCTGAGAAAGTTTATATTTGCGGGGACTCCGAGTATCCTCCAAATAGTCGGATTCACAAAGCGGCGGTTGGCACTGAGGAATGGGTCCCCTGGGAAAAAAAAGAGAGTGCATTGGAAGTGGTGAATGAGCTAAAAAAAGAAGATGTCCAAATTATTGCTATTGAACAGGACTCTCGGTCATCCCCTCTTTCAACTCTCAAACCGGATTTTCCTTGTGCAATCGTTGTCGGTAATGAGACAGACGGTGTTTCTAAGAGTGTAGTCGATAGGTCGGATATTATAATTGAACTTCCTATGTACGGAGTAAATAAATCCCTTAATGTCTGGGGTAGTGCAGCCGTTGCCGCTTACAAGATCCTTGAATTCCTTTAGGAAAAATCTTTATAGTCTCTTTCTTTACCGTGTTCTTCCAAAAAAGCCCTGACATGAACATATTTGGCAAGACCGGAAAGCTCCAACTTTTCTTCAATAAAGTCGTCAACCTGAAAGACTCCGGCTTCCGTTGTCATGACAATTTTAATTTCTACAGGCTCCTTAATGCCTTCCGAAACAGTTACACTCTTAATGGCATTTGCAGAAACGGAGTGAATGTCTATCTTGCCCATTTTATAAGGAATTCTGCTTCTACCCTTGCTCATATCCAGGGCGTCCGCAATCCTGACAACTCCACCCTCAACAGTTGAGGTCTTTCCTGCACTTCCATGGCTGTGGCTGATGATTGCATGCAGGGTCTCGGAAATTACTACCGTCTGCTCCTCTATTGGCATAAAGTTAAGTATTTCCTTCAAGAAATCGCGCGCAATAAAAAGGCTGAACATCTCATGGTTCACCCTATGGATACTCATTCCCAAGTCGTGCATCAGAGATGCCAAAAATATCACAACCTCCGCATGATGATTTGTCAATCCAAAATCTTTAACGATTGACATTTCTACACCTCTTTTAATCAAAATTCTGGCAATTTGAAGCCCGTAATTGGCAACAATATTAAAATGCGTGGGTCCGTGGTCGGTATAGCCAAGACGTTCAATTGCGTTAACATTCATTATTCTCCAGAGAGTTTTGATCTCTCTATTGGAATTAATGCCTGAGAGAATCCTCCCGAGAATAATATTTTTTTCCACGGGGACATTTATTTTTATTTGCGAGGTTGACACTTCATCAATCTTACTTCCCTGTTTAATCATTAAATTATTTTAAAGCGGAGTTGACCGTGGGTTCTATATCCGTGTAGCTATAGGCACCGGCAAAATTGGTTTCGTTCACATAGAAATTGGGCGTTCCCTGAATTCCCAGGCTTACCGCCAATTCCTGGTCGCTTTGCAATCTTGCATCATATTTTCCACTATCAAGGCATGACTTCATAAATGTTGGATCTACCGCAGACTTTAGGAAGTCTGCCATGGCCTGGGATTTGGTCTTATCATTCTGAACGGTTGTATTCACCAGTGTGTAGCCGGCGTTGGTCAGAAGCAGGTCATGGGCTTCCCAGAATTTACCCTGTTCGTTGGCACAATAAAGTGCCTTCATACCCATTTCTCCATTCCCGTGACCCGGATAATAAATATAAATATATGAGGCTTTACCCGCATCGACCAGTTTTTTCATTTCAGGGGCCGGCGGTAGGTAAGTTCCTCCTTCGGAAACATATTTAAATCTGTTTCCCTGCGTATCGGCGGAGGCGGCAATCTCCGGATTAAAACCACCCGCAATATGACAATAAGGACAGCTCGGATCCGCCATTTCGACAAATAAAACTTTTCTGCCAGCATCACCAAACTTGATCACATCCTTATTGAAAAGATCCTTAATTGTATCAAGCGAAACCGTAGCCGGAGCCGTAGTTGCTCCCTGAGCGGTATTTTTCGTATTTGATCCTTCTTCAAGACTTTTAACTTTCTGCCAGAGCGTTCCTGAAAAGAAAGCTAAGCCAATGGCCAGAATTATAAGTGCCGGAGTGAAGTATTGTTTAAGTCCCTTTGAAGATTTTTCTTCAGACATGTGTCTATTTTGCCTTTAAAAGGAAGGCTTGTCAACCGGAGTTATTTTTCCCGACTTCCGCTTTCAGCTAAATAATCCAGTACGTCCATTCCCGCCATGCATCCAAAGGCTGCCGCGGTTACTGCCTGTTCGTAGATGTGATCGTGGACATCTCCCGATACGAAAATTCCGGGAACGTTTGTTTTTGTGCCTTCATTTTTGACAAAGCCGCGCTCGTCAAGTTCTATCTGCCCTTTAAAGATCTCTGTTGCCGGAGAATGCCCTATCGCAACAAAGAGTCCGTCAATTTCCAAGTTTGAGATAGTGCCATCGGTGTTATTTTTCAAATCCACGCTTTCGAGTTTACTTTCTCCGTTTGCTTTAAACACCTCCGTGTTCCAAATAATTTTAATTTTTGGATTCTTCTTAACTTTCTCCTGCATTGCCATGGAAGCTTTGAACTCATTTCTCCTGTGTATAATGGTTATTTCAGAAGCGTATTTTGTAAGCACCAAGGCCTCTTCCATTGCAGAGTCTCCACCGCCGACAACAGCCACTTTTTTATCTCTAAAAAACGGGGCGTCGCAGGGAGCACACGACGAAATCCCTTTGCCGATAAGTTCTTTTATGCCGGGGGCGTCAAGCCAGAGAGTTCTTGCTCCTGTTGCAATTATTATAGATTTGGCAAGGAAGGTCTTATCCCTGGATTTGATTTCAAATGGCCTTTTAGTGATATCTATTGCGTCTACGTTTGCGTTTATAAACTCCGCCCCAAACCGTTCAGCCTGAGATCTCATTTTTTCCATAAGCACAGGCCCTTCTATTCCCTCCGAAAAACCCGGGAAATTATCAACCGTTGTCGTAAGCATGAGCTGTCCTCCCCAAACCTCTCCTCCCAAAATCAGAGTAGAAGCAGCACCGCGGGTGGTATATATTGCCGCAGTTAGCCCCGCAGGACCGGAGCCGATGATAGCAACATCCCAAGGTTCCTTGGGACTACTCGGTTTTGTTGCAAAAACTTGTTGATCCATAAGAAACAAACCCAAAAAACCATTTTAGATTTCGGTTAATTTTACACCGTTGCCGGAGGGGTTGTGGGAGGCATTTGTTCTCCGCCCACGTCTCCACTCTGCGGCACAGCCGGTGCAACTGGTGCTGCCGGCTGATCTTCCACCACTGGCGTGGGTTCAACCGGTACAACCGGCTCGGGGGTCGGTACAACCGGCTCCGGAGCTTGCGGCGCAACTGGCTCAACCGGGGGTACCGGAGGAGTTGCTGGCATTGTAGGCTCGACACTTGGCGCCTGTATTCCCGCACTGGGATCTACCACTGGTGTCGGATTCTGATTTACTTGATTCGGGTCCATTAAGAAGTCACCCCCTTTTTGATTAACTCTTCGAATGCTTCTTTCCCTGAAAAACCAACCTGGCGACCTATTTCTTTACCGTCTTTAAAAAGAACTGTCGTCGGAATAGACATTATTCCGTACTTCTGAGGGTTCACTTGATTTTGATCAACATTGAGTTTGACAATCAAAACCTTATCTTTATAGACTTCCGAGAGATCTTCAAGAACCGGGGCTGCCATTTTGCACGGCCCGCACCACTCTGCCCAAAAATCAACCAAGACGGGAAGCTTGTTACCCAAAACCTGAGCCTCAAAATTCTGATCCGTAATGTCGATAGATGCCATATATTTATTTATCGTAACTAGAAACCAATATACATTTTCACGATGACTTGCGTCAATAGCCTATTCTTAAATTTTGGCTATTCTAAGCCTCAGAGAGTTTCCGACAACCGATATGGAGGAAGCTGCCATGGCAAAGGCAGCTATCATGGGGTTTAAGTACCCAAGCGCGGCGGCCGGGATTAGGATTACGTTATAGCCAAAAGCCCAAAAAAGATTTTGTCTTATTACTTTTACGGTTACGCGGCTGAGATTTAGAGCCATCAGAACACTCCTTATGTCTTTATTCAGTAAAGTTATTCCTGCCGACTCAATCGCCACATCCGTTCCCGTTCCCATGGCTATCCCAACATCGCTTGCGGCAAGAGCGGGGGCATCGTTTATCCCGTCTCCCACAAAGGCTACATTCTCCAATTCTCTGACCTTATCTGCCTTTTGATGAGGCAAAACTCCTGCCAAAACGTTATTGATGTCCAGTTGTTTGGCTATTGCCTTGGCTGTTCTTTCGTTATCCCCCGATATCATCCAGGTATTAATCCCCTTCCTCTCCAAAGCTTTGATAACATCCTTTGCGCCCTCTTTTAAAGTATCTGCAATAGCAATAATTCCAATCTGTTTTTTATCCGAAATAAGGCT
>DAHVYL010000048.1 GCA_027327685.1 Candidatus Woesebacteria bacterium | reverse complement strand
TTCTATAAACCGCATCTTTAGGAATTAACAAGACATCCTCTTTTTCCTCAAGTACAATTTCTGTGTCTCCATTTATACCCACAATCGGCCTGTCGAAAAAGTTTTCCAGTTTTATTCTAACCTCAACAACATCGCCACCTTCAGTTTGAGTTACCGATTGGGCTATGAAATAAACCTTGCCATCAAACTTTTTATCCGGGTAAGCATCAAAAGAAACTGTCGCTTCCTGACCTATTCTTACGTTTTGTATATTCTCTTCGTCTATCTCTGCCAAAAAGTAAATTGTGGTAGGATCAATTAAAACTATCTCGGGAGTGAGAGAAAATGCCGAAACCCACTCATTAATTTCTAAATTTTGAGTTATGACAACACCCGGAAAGGGGGCGTAGAGTGCATTATCCGCAAGAGCCTTCATTGCACTCTCCACATTCCTCACTGCTTTATCTTTCTTTACTTCTGCTTGTGTTCTTGTTTGCCTCTGTGCATAGGTTTCATCCGCATCATGCCCTTTGACCTCATCATAGACCTTGGCAAGTTCGGCT
This sequence comes from Candidatus Woesebacteria bacterium, assembly GCA_027327685.1. GTDB lineage: Bacteria > Patescibacteriota > Microgenomatia > UBA8517 > UBA8517 > UBA8517. The sequence goes on along the minus strand of DAHVYL010000048.1, from coordinate 5,147 downwards.
TCTGCTTGACGCAAATCGTCTTGGGCACGGCTTAGAGACAGAGAGAGTTCCCTTGCGTCAAGACGAACCAACACCTGATCCTTCTCGACCAGGTCTCCTTCGGAAACCTCGATTGTGGCCACCCGTCCTGTTGTCTTAAAAGAGAGTTCTGCCTTTTTTTCGGCATCCAGTCTCCCTGAAGCAGATAAAAATGAGCGTATGTTACCTTTACTTACTTGCTGCATTTTTTTAGGGGTTATCTGGGAAAGAAAATAGACTAAAAACACCGCTAAAATGACTCCAAGCAAAACAGCTGGCTTCTTCAAAAAATTCCTTGCTTTAGAAAAATCTGTCTTCATGTAAAACTTGAAACAATACCTAGAGACTGGTTGGTTTTTTGAATTGACTTCCGGGGATCTGCTTCGTTACCGGAAATTGCTCTTATAGCATCTATGTTTTCGGGAACTACAATCGCTTCATTGTGAACCTGATAGTAAAAGGTGACATCTTTTCCCTCCACATGGAGCAAGTCTTCCCAAAAGGCAACCTCCCACATATCGGCACGGGGTCTTCCCATATCCCGCATAAGTTCCACCAACTGATTTTGGGCAGTGATTCCGTCTTTGTAATTGATAGCTACTACTCTGGGACTTGATTTCAGAATTTCCACCACTTCGGCTTTGGACAATTCTTTATTCAAGCGGAGGAAAGCCAAATGCAGATGCCCCAAAGTTACCGGGACAGCCACAGCTACAGTCAAAATATTTAAGTTTGGAATAACCGTCTTTGCATCCGGCCCCTGATGAGAAGGAATTGAATCTTCCAGAACAACCGTTCCCAACGGTCCCTTCTCGTGAGAATCAACAGGGTCTACCCCACGTCTTGCCAAAGCCATGTATGCTTTTTCTAAAAGACCTTTTTCAACAAATGGAAAAGTTGTTCTACAAATTGCAGTGGTATTACAAGAAACCACTCTCAGACTTTGTTTACCTATCGCATCTTTGTAGTTTACCTGGGCAACGAAGGAAAGTCCTGTTAAATCATGACTCTCTCCTCCCTGAAATATAGATTTAACTTCAAACCCGTCGTATTTTACTTTATTATCGCTCCCCACTCCTGCCGGTGTTGCATCAATAACCACATCGACTCCTTTAACAAAATGGTTAAAATCTCCCTGACACTTAACTCCGGCCTCCATTAATCGGTTACATGCTTCAAAGTCGGTTCCGAATATTTTAATTCCCTTCCTGTCTGCCGAAAAAAGCCTGTAATCGGGAGTTCTTGCAGTGACTCCAACAAGTTCCATATCTTCCTGTAGGAGGACTGCCTCCGCAATCCTTTTACCTATCACCCCATACCCATTGATTCCAACTTTAACTTTTTCCATATATTCAGATTACTACATTAGGAATTTGATTAACAGCATTTCCTTTGCAATGTCGCAGTTTTATAATTTTTATGATCATGACTAATCCAAATTCCAGATGAATTCTCTTTCTTCGGTATCACCGATATCTTCTATGACAAGTTTTAAAAAGAGCGGCCTGGGTTTTATGGAACCAAATGACAATGTTCCCTCCCTATGGTGTCCTCCCGGGGGTGTACCCTCCCAAGATACGGGTCGGTAAACGTTGCTCTTATCATCAAAAAGAAAGGTAATTTTTGTAATATCCTGGTCCAACTCCACACTGTGGGTGGTTAAAACTATTTTAAATTGCCACAGGTCTGATGATTCGGAAATTCCAATCGGTGTTACTTCGACCTCTACCCCACCTTCGGAATTTATCTGAGTACCCAATTGAGTTTGACCATCCTGTTGTACTTCTTCCGACAGATCGGATTTTCTGTCCGTACCGAAAATTAACCAACCCACCAACACTAACCAAAGAACAGTTACTGTAGCCACAATTATTTTTGTCTTCATGTGTGTTTTATCGCCCTCACAACTCTACTTGCCATATAGATAATTCCTGCGAAGTTGAAGGCAAGGCCCACCCAAAATAGTTGGATTTGATATTGGGAGATAAATGTAATGACACCAACCGCTCCCAATATTGGTAGAACATTCACAAGATAATGGGTGCAGCAAGATATCATTGCGGCCGTTGTAGTAGCCCCAGATGTGGCTACTACCCCGGGTGAAGTATTTTTAACTATCGACTTAAGCCGGCTATAAAGACCGACCTGAACCCCAAAACCTATGGCTAAAGTAACTATGTAGTACCAAAACTGGCTAAACTGTTCCAGAGCAAAACTTGGACCAGAAACAAGAGAAACAATCGTAAAATACGCCAAAAGAAGTATTGATGCGGCCAAGGTTCCATTTACAAAAGCTTTATTCATAAATATTAAATAGAAACCAAATCTTTTTCGGCTCTTTTCAGTAAAACCGCGTTTGTTGCAACAATAATGGATGAAATACTCATTAGAAGTGCTGAAATTTCAGGTCTAAGAGAAATGCCAAACTTTGGATAGAGAACCCCCGCCGCAATCGGTATGGCTAAAAGATTGTAAATTGACGCCCAGAATAAATTTTCTTTCATTTTTCTCACTGTTGCTTTTGATAATTTAATCGCCCGCAGTATATCTGCTGGATCCGACTTCATCAAAACAACCCTTGCCGTTTCTATGGCCACATCCGTCCCTGCACCTATCGCTATCCCAATATCGGCCTGGGCCAGAGCGGGGGCATCATTAACCCCATCGCCAACCATTGCCACAAATTTTCCTTCATCCTGAAGTTTTTTGACATATTTAGCTTTATCCTCCGGTAAGACCTCTGAAAAGATTCTTCCTATACCTAACTGTTTTCCGATTGCTTCTCCTGTTTTTCGGTTATCACCGGTGATCATTGCCACCTCCAGGCCAAGCTCCTTCATCCGATTTATTGCCTTTTTAGCATTTTCTTTAATCGAGTCTTGAACAGCTACCACTCCGGAAACTTCTCCGTCAATTGCAGAAATCATAATTGTTTTTCCTTCAGATAAAAGACGGTCGATTTCAGACTGAATCGGAAAGGTATCAACTCCGCCGTCTTTCATAAGCTTCGTTGTTCCGACCAAAACACGTTTTCCTTCAACTACAGCTTCAACTCCATGTCCTGCAATATTTTTGAATTTCTCAACTTTCTTGGGAACCACAATCTTTCTTTTAAATGTTTCATCAAGGATAGCTTTACTTAAAGGATGGCTTGATTTTTCCTCGGCTGCGGCACAAATAGCCAAAACGTCGTTTTCCGTAAACCCTTTTATTGCAATTACATCTGTTATTTTTGGCTTTCCTTCCGTTAGAGTACCCGTTTTATCTAAAACCACAGCCTGAATCCTTGAAACTTGTTCAAGGGTGGGCGCGTCTTTGATTAATATATTGTGCTTTGCTCCAAGGCCGGTACCCACAGCCACTGCGGTTGGGGTCGCAAGCCCAAGCGCATCCGGGCAGGCAATAACCACCGTCGAAATGGCGAAAGTGAGAGCAAATAAAAGCGGTTGGCCAAGTACAAAAAACCAGATCGCAAATGTCAGTAAGCCTCCCCCTACCGCAACTATTACTAAATACTGAGCAAACTTATCCGCAATTTTTTGTCCGGGAGCTTTTGAGTTTTGGGCACTTTCAACGAGCTTAACTATCTGGGCCAGGGCTGTATCTTCGCCAATCTTTGTAGCTCTAAACTTTACAGATCCGGACTGGTTTATTGAACCCCCTATTACCACATCTCCAGGTTTTTTTGAAACGGGGATAGACTCCCCAGTAACCAACGATTCATCTATAGCCGATTCTCCTTCAATGATTTGTCCGTCAACAGGAACTTTATCTCCCGGTTTTAACAAAACCAGATCACCAACTTTTATCTCGGCTGTCGGGATCATCATTTCTTTGCCATTTACGATTTTTCTAGCCTGGGGCGGGACAAGATCAAAAAGAGCCTGTAAAGCATCCGTGGTACCACGTCTTGATTTCATCTCCATCCAGTGTCCGAAAAGAACAAATGTGATTAAAAGCGCCGCAGCCTCATAATATGAATCCGCGCTTCCCAGAAAAGTTAATAAAACACTAAAAGAATAAGCAGCTGTAATTCCAACAGCTATAAGGACAGCCATGTTTAAGGTTTTTGCCTTAAGCGCTTTAACTGTTGAATAAAGAAATATCCAACCTGAATATAAAAAAACGGGGGTGGTTAAAATTAATGCCACCCAGGAATTAGGACGAATTATTGAAAAATAAACTATTGGAATTGAAAGAATCAAAGAAAAGAAAAACTTATTCCTAATATCCTCCTCCATCAATTTGGCCATTTCCCGACCTGCAATTCCGCCATGTTCCATGCCCATCGCCATAGTCATGCTCATCTTGATTTTTTCCCACCGTGACATTTCAGACAGTGGCTTCATCACATGTTTATCATGCTTCATGGCAGTATGATCCACAGGTCCTTTTTTCATTGGAACCAGCGTCATTCCGCATTTTGGACAAGTCCCAGGTTTACTCTGTTTTACTTCAGGGTGCATCGGGCATGTATAAATTTCAGTTTTCATCTTCTCATCAATCACACCAACCCAACCTTGCTTCTCTAATCTATATTACAATATGCGGTAGCCGCATGCAGCCGCCTATTTTTGTTTTCTTTTAAAAACTTCCAAAAGCTCTTTTATTGCATACTCCTTCTGCCCCTTAAACTGAGGGGCTATATTAGATTCAAGATATTTTTCTAAGATTAGTGTATCCAGACTCTTGAGTGAATTTTGTACGGCTAAACTTTGATCAAGCAAACAGGGGCATGGCTCATCTTTATCAATCATCTCGGCAAGTGCGCCCAAATGTCCCTTCATGATGTTTATGCGTTTTTTCGCTTCATCTTTGATATCTAGATTTGTCATACAAGTAACCATATCCCCCGGGAGAGGGTTAAGCCAATTCAAAATTTATCAGACGATCCATTAAGATTTTGTGAAAAACAGGCTTAAGACTATAATTTATTCACTTCGGCAATCAGTTCCCCATTTCTTATCGCCATTTGAACGTCATCTTTAATAAATCTTACGGTTCCTTCTTTATCGATCAGAATATAGGTGTGCCCGGGGAACTGTCCCCTGTGCATTGACGATTCCAGCTTTAGAACTCCGTAAGTACTTGAAACATTTCTTGTAGTGTCAAAAAGTACTGTTGCCACT
>DAHVYL010000047.1 GCA_027327685.1 Candidatus Woesebacteria bacterium | reverse complement strand
TTTTGACATTCTTAATAATACTAAAAAGAGGTAAAGCTATAAAGCAAAGACCAATAAAAACCAAGATAAAAGGCAGGAATGATATTTTATTTTTCTTATCTGTCGAACCTTCCGAGCTTGGTGTGAGCGGATCACCCGTTCCCATCTGAATCCCTAAAACCCCGGGTGTACTGGCGCTTGTTGTGGCAGTAATTGCCAAGCCAGTGGCCAGTGAAGTTTTGAGAGGGGTCGGGGTAGGTTTTTTTGTCGGCATAGGGGTTGGTTTAACTATCGGTATGTCTGTCGGTTTTGTTGTCTCTAACGGTGTCGGGGCTAAAGAAGGAGTGGGTGAAGGAGAGGGTGTTGGGGGAGTAGAATTTACATCGGACTTCGTCGAATAAGTCAAAATTGAAAAATTACCCATGAGATCGGGGTACCTCCCGATTGAAACATCTTTTCCGGGGTTATGTGTGAATTGATATTTATCGACCAAGGTGCCTTCCTGATCAAATAAAACTACCCAGTCACCGGAGTTATTCAGAAATGATGATGTGTCTATCGTGGGAAATGTCGGATTACCCGTATTTAAGTTTGTTAACAATTTTTTGGGACTTGATCCAGAATCGCTTGAAAACTCCGTGTCATCGTCTACGTAATAAGATTTTAAATATTCGGCAGACTCGCTGGCATTATATAATTCGATCCATTCTTGAGACGAATCCGGTACAAACTCATTTATCACAACCTCTGCTTTTATTTTAGGGACGATAAATAAATAACCCGCCAGACAAACTAGAAGTGTGGTAGCTTTCTTCATCCTCAAACATATACATCATATCATATATTTTGAATATTGAAGTTTGAAACCACCTGGCAAAACTCATAATTAAAAATTGGTTCACCCGAGGAGTTTAATAATTTACATGCAGGTAGTAGGTTTCATAACCATCATCCTGTTTTACATGAACATATCTCAAAGCTCCTCCACCGCAGGCGATCGATCCTAAATATAGGGTGCCGGGTTTCACCGCCTTAACGGTATAGTCACCGGTATTAACCATATCGATACCCGTATGCGGTTTTCCACCGTAATAGCGGAGGGTAGCTGCATAATACGTCATTCCATATCCCTGCGTGATTCTTACGGGATCATTTATGGGCCAGGCCCAACCTCCTGTAAAGGAAAATTGCCCGTCAGGTGAATTGTCCCAGATAACATCCTTACCGCTCAAAAAACCGGCCGGATTTTGATTGGATCCGTCTTTTACTACCTCAAAATGCAGGTGTCCGCCGGATGAACATGCGGATGAAGTGGGTATAACCGAAGCAATTCTTTCCCCTTCAGAAACCTTTCTCACTTCTGTTTCTTTACCAAGTCCTGCAATAATGGATTGAATTGCCACCATCTCCGCCTGCGCTTTAGATAAAAGGCTTTGATATTTCTTTTCATCATTTTTGGTAATTGCCAAGAGACTATTTTTTGCAGCTTTTTGAGAATTCAAACTCGCCTGTTGTGTTTTTAACTGTTTCTGCAAAGCTTCCTGATCGGTTTTTTGATCCTGATATGCGGTTTGTGCATCCTGAAGCCTGATGAAAAGACTTCTGTCCTCCTCCTGAATTTTCTGCAGATAGTGGAATCTTGATACGGCACTGCCTATATCATCTGCAGAAAGTATGAAAAAGAAATTGTTTTCAAACTTTGATAATTTATATGTTTCAACCGCTCTTGAATTGAAAGCCTCGGTTAGAGAAGCAATGGAATCTCCGAGAAGTACAATTCTTCCTCCAAGCATGTTTATCTGTTCCTGAGTCTGGGCAATTTTTAAAGTCGTGAGCTTAATTTGTGCATCAAATTGGGCTATCTGATTTTTTAACGTATTGGCCTGACTTTGAAGAGTTGAGATTTTGCTTCCGCAATCGGCAATTACCTTACTAAGACACGCAGCGTCTCCTGATGAACAACTTGAATCACAAGTTTGTGCTTTGGTAGAAAACCGGAATCCAAAAACTGTCAGAAGAACAGTAGCGAGCAAAAATATTTTTTTAACATGAAATTTCATTTTAAAAACATACTCATCTGACCTTTTTAACTCTGGAGATGGTCAAAAGGCTTCCCGAAAGCGCCAAAATTGCCCCGGCAAAAACTTCTATCCCCAGAATTATCCCAAAGAGTTTAAAGAGTCCGATGGCATCTTTGGGCAAAATAGGAATCTCTCCAAAATACATAACCACGGAAGGAGCCAAATAAAGAACCGCTATAAAGGCAATTGCCCATCCCAAGACTACTCCGGAAAGAGTGTAGATAGATGCCTCAATGACCAGGGGGCTTCTGATAAAACCCTTGGTTGCACCGATCAGGTTGAGAATCTCAACCTCTTCCCGCCTGCCGACTACACGCATGCCTGTTATCACCAGAAGTATCACCAAAGAAGTGACTACCAAAAGCCCCACAAAGGTAATGCCCCCGATTCTGACATAATTTGTGACCGTTTTCAGCCTGCCTATGACATCGTCCAAACTTGCCTCCCCGCCGAGGGCCGCCGTAAATCCCACGGAATCAACAATTGCTTCCTGCCTGACAGTGTCTATCGTAGATTGCGCAAAGGAAAGATCCGTAACCGAAAATTCGAGTGACGCGGGGAAAATCGACGGGCTTACAAGTTGTCCCAAAAGCGGATTGTCGCTGGTGGCCTCCTGATAAATTAAAAGAGCCTCTTCTTTGCTGACATATTTAACATCTTTTATATTGGGATTGGCCTGAAGCCTCTGCTGCAGATCGGCAATGTCCCCCTCCTCCGCATCGCTTTTCAGAAAAGCAATAACCTGAGGCCTTGTCTCAAAGTACGACAGCATCCGGGAAGATGAATAAACAAGTACGGAAACGATTGTGGCAACAAAAAAGGTAAGCGTCAAGACAAAAGAAACAGCCAAAGCCTGAAACGGAGACCGTCTTATATAGCTCCAGGCAGTTCTGAAATGTATATTAAACATATTTTTATTTTTCTTTATCCGCTTCCGTTATTTTAGCACCATTAAGGTGAATCACTCTCTTTTTGTATTTCCCGACTATCTCCATATTGTGGGTGGCCATTATTATGGTTTTGCCTTCTTTATTAATCTTTTCCAAAAGTTCCATCAGACTGTCCGAGGTTTTCCAATCCAGATTCCCCGTCGGCTCATCAGCCAGAATAATTTTAGGGTTGATGGACAAAGCTCTTGCAAGTGAAACCCGTTGGAGCTCCCCACCCGAAAGCTGTGACGGAAAAAGGTTTGCCTGCCTCCCCAAACCGACGAGCTTCAATATATGCTTGGCTCTTTCCTCCCACTCACTCTCGGGAAGGCCGACAACCGCCAGGGCCACGGCAACATTTTCAAAAACGGTACGGTCGGGAAGAACTTTAAAATCCTGAAAAATGACACCGATCTTTTGCCGATAGGAAGGCAGATTTTTGTCATTCAGGTTAATAATATTCAGGTTGTCTACCCTGACTTCCCCTTTTGTGGGAATGATCTCACCCAGTATCAGCTTCAAAATTGTAGTTTTTCCGGCACCCGAAGGGCCAGTTATAAAGACAAACTCGCCTTTTTTAACCCCGAAAGACACATCATCCAAAGCAACCACCGAACCGTACGTCTTGGTTACGTTTTTAAAATTTATTAAGAGAGTTTCTTCCTGAGACATATTTTTGGAACAATTCAGAGTAGCAAGTGAAAACGGATAAAGCCAGTCCCAAAGATTATTCCGTAACCTTTATCTTGGCCACATCCATAAGCCAACCGGCCTTTTTTGAAGCGATCGTTTCCCCCCAAATTTCAACTTTTTTGCCCAGGAATAAACCCAAGTCAACCATGCTGGAAGTCAGATAGACATTTTTGGACGCCCCGCCTTCACGCTCCAAGTGGTATGTTCCTTCTCCATTTATACCGCCTTCTTTAAGTATGCCTTGGGCGGTATCGTATTTAACACTCGGGTCCAGTTTTCCGGCCTCGGTTGAAGTTACTTTCACTCCCGGGGCGGCTTTACCGGGGCTTCCCCCCTTATTAATCACTTTTGAAGAAAGGATCCAGGCGGCCACAACCCCTGCCAAAACAACCAGAAACGCTCCTATAACAAATGAGGAAACACTTTTGCGACCTTCCTGCATAACCCCAATATACCATTAAAAAAACCAAAAACGCAAATCCAAAAAGTTTTCAGGAGGTTAGTCCTTGGCCATCTTAAGTTCGGCATCGATAAACTCATCGATTTCTCCGTCCAGGGTAGCCTCCGTACTCCCTGTTTCCACTCCTGTCCGCAAATCCTTGACCATTTTATAGGGATGAAGAACATAGCTTCTGATCTGAGTTCCCCATGAAGCCGGGCGGTAATCGCCTTTTAATTCTTTTTTGACTCCTTTCGCAATCTCCTCCTGTCTCAACCATAACTTTCCTCTGAGAAGATTGAGGGCAATTTTTCTATTCTGCTCCTGAAAACGCTCGGTTGAGGCAGTTATGACTATTCCTGTAGGAATATGAGTCAGGCGAACTGCCGTTGCTACTTTATTAACATTTTGTCCGCCATGCCCCCCTGCATGTATAAACTGCCAGTCCAAGTCCTCATCCTTTATCTGAATATCTTTTAGATCAACATCTTCCAGTTCCGGCATAACCTCGGCAAGGGCAAAAGAAGTCTGCCTGAGCTTGTCCGCATTAAACGGAGACTGCCGGACCAGTCTGTGCGTGCCGGCTTCATTTTTCAAATACCCATAGGCATAATGCCCGATAACCCTGAAGGTAACGCTTTTTATTCCAGCTTCCTCACCGGGGGTGTAATCCAAAGTTTCCGTATTCCAACCTTTTCTTTCACAAAAACGCAAATACATTCTAAAAAGCATCCCCGTCCAATCCATGGCCTCGGTCCCGCCCTGTCCCGCATGGATCGAAACCAAAGCATTCTTGCCGTCATATTCGCCGGAGAGATAGGACACCAGCTCAAGCTTTGTTAATACCTTTTCCGCCTTTTTGATTTCGGCCTCATCCTCTACCTCCCTCAAAATTTCCAAAGTCTCAGAAAGCTCCTCAATTTCTTCCGCTTCCTTTTTGAGATCGGACAGTTCCTGGGTTACCGCTCTGGCATTTTCCGGGTTTCCCCAGAGATTGGGGTCGGAAACTTTTGCCTCAAGAGCCTTTATTTTTTCCTTTTTTTCAGAAAGTTTGGTCGCCTCTATAAGCTTTTTCAAACGTTCCGAAAGACCCTCAACTTTTTCGTGCATACCTGAAGTATACCTAAACCGGATCAAAGGTGAAAGCTCACTTACAAAAAATCGCTTTTACCGTTTTTGTGTCTGCCGGGTTTAAATTCTGCAAAACCTCTACGGCTCCCTGAACAGTAGTGTTGTCTTTAGCAAATGATGACGGAATTTCTGTTTTAATTCCCAAAACCTGAATAAGCTTATTTCTTCCGTTATCAAGCGCCGCCGCAATTGCAGGCGGAGGGTTTTTCCAACCCAAAACCGAGGTGAGTGCGGTTCTGCCTCCGATTATCAAAAACCCCTCCAGGATTAATGCCAAAAGGAATCCGAAAAATACTCCGAAGACGGCTCCTTTAAAAGACCAATCGACATAGTGGCGCCTGAATTTGGCCATTAAAAATACCAGAAGGAAAAGAAGAACGACCACGGCAATAGCCTGCCAATAGGGCACGGGCAGGGAAAACTTTCCCAAATTAAAATTAAAATTCCCGGATATAACCCTAAAAAGACTATCCATCGCAAATCTATTTTATCACAGGAGGAATACCCCTTACGGAGCGGTGGTTGGTTTGGGAGTAGCGGTTGGGGTAGCCGTTGCGGTAGCAGTCGGCTTGGGAGTTGCGCCTTTTCGAAGACCTGTAATGATAACCACATCATAGGTGGTACCCGTCAAGCTTGTTTTTGTTACAGTCTGGTAGGTTGCATTAAGCTTTGAGGTGATTTCGCTGACGACACTCCCAGCAAGAGAACTTGAAAAGCTA
>DAHVYL010000046.1 GCA_027327685.1 Candidatus Woesebacteria bacterium | reverse complement strand
TTTGACTGCCTTTTTTGCTTCCTTTTTTTCTTTCTTTTTCCCTTCTTTCTTGGTGGGTTTTTCCTCTTTATCTTTGGTCTCAAATTCAACTTTCTCCGTCCATTCCAATCTTACTATCTCGGCATTATCACCACGCCTTCTGGGAAGAGAAATTATTCTGGTAAAACCTGAGCTCCTGGTCGAAAATGCCTTGGCTACATTTGAAAAAAGAATGTCTGCCGCCTCTCTTGAGTTGTCAAGCATCCCCAAAACTCTTCTTCTTCCTGCCAGGCTTCCTTTCCTGGCAAGAGTTACCATTTTTTCCACACCAGGGACAACCGCCTTTGCCTTTGCGCGAGTGGTTTCTATTTTCCCATTCTTGATCAACGATTGTGCTAAAGAGGTAAAAAGTGCTTCCCTAGCCGGACGAGATCGGGAAAGTTTTCTTCCGAACACTTTCTTGTTCATAGTTTTTACTTAATGGCGAGGAACTCAACGCCTTTTGTTCCAAGTGCAGCTGCTACAATCTTGAGGGATTTTTCGCCAAGATTTCTTACTTTTACCAAATCTTCCTTCTTTGCGTGTGCAAGCTCCTCAACTGTTTCAAATCCCGCCTTAATCAAGGCATTGGCAACCCTTGTTGGCAAGCCTATTTCCTCAACTGAGAGTTTGCCTGTAGGCCCTAGGTCGTCCTTGGGAGCTTCTTCCTTCTTTTCAACTTTCTTGGGATTAACAATCTGAGAAAAATACCCCATTAGGACTTTTGCCGATTCGGTAATTGCACTTTCCGCTTCAATAGTTCCGTCTGTCCAAATCTCCAAAAGAAGTTTGTCATAGTTTGTAAGCCTACCAACGCGGGTTTCTTCAATCTTATAACTTACTCTTTTTACCGGGGAAAAAGATGCATCAACCGGAATAAGACCAATTACATCAGATGGCCTGTCCTCGGCGGGTGAAAAACCAAAACCGCTTTCGACTGTCATCTCTGCGGAAAGTTTTGATCCCTTGTTAAGAGTGCCCAAAACAAGATCTGGGTTGGCAACCTCGATTCCTCCGCTTATTTTGATGTCTTTAGCGGTAAACTCTCCGGCTTTATCGACTTCCAAAGTCGCTTTGATGGATTTGTCTGTGCTACCGGAAAATCTGACTTTCTTGAGGTTGAGGATAAACTCCACCGTGTCTTCTTTCATCCCCGAAAAGGTGGAGAATTGGTGCTTCACGCCGGCAATCTTGACTGAGGTAACTGCCATTCCCGGAAGAGCCGTTAAAAGAACCCTTCTTAATGCATTGCCAATCGTAAGACCGTATCCCTGCTCAAGTGGGGAAATGGCAAACCTCCCATAATTGGTCTCTTTTTTTTCTTCTTTGATTTCAAATGTCGGCTCGTTCATATTTGCACCAGATTAGGTATTCTACTCTTATCTTGAGTAGAATTCAACTATGTCTTGCTCATTGATAGGTTCAATTACGTCTTCGCGCCTCGGAAAGCTAGACACTTTCCCTACAAGTGCTTTTCTTTCCAACCAGGAAGGAATTTTGATATCCTTCTGATCCAGTACTTTTTTAACCTCGGGAATATTTGATGCCTTAGAATCAAGGCTAACCGTATCGCCAACTTTTAAGCTAAAAGAAGGGATATTCACCTTTTTCCCATTTACCAAGACATGTCCATGGGAGACTATCTGCCTGGCCGCCGGCCTGCTGGGCGTAAGGCCAAGTCTGTAAACTGTGTTATCTAAGCGCCTCTCCAAGCCGACAAGAAGCGCCTCTCCTGTATTTCCCTTAGACTTAAGTGCCTCACCAACATACCTTCTGAATTGTTTTTCCAATACCCCATAGAGTCTTTTAACCTTCTGTTTTTCGCGAAGCTGTTTTCCATACTGGGAAGAACCTCTTGTGCCCTTTGGCCCATGAACTCCGGGCGGAACATTAAGTCTCGTCAGCTTGGCTCCGGCACTGAAAATATCAAATGCCTCACGTCTGCTTAATCTGTCTTTCGGTCCTACATATTTTGCCATATTTTTAGATCTAAACTCTACGTTTCTTCTTCGGCCTTGGTCCGTTATGCGGAATTGGTGTAACATCCGCAATCAGGGCAATTTTGACTCCGGTTGCCTTAATCGCACGAAGCGCCGCATCCCTTCCCGCCCCCGGCCCCTTAACGTAAATTTCAACTTCATCAACTCCATGTTCGTCTTTGGCTTTATTGATAACCTTTTGGACTGCGGTTGTTGCCGCAAAAGGAGTTGCACGCCTGGTGCCCTTAAATCCCGAAGCCCCGGACGAACCCCAAACCAAAGTTTCACCTTGTGTATTGGTAACTGTTGCCAGAGTATTATTAAACGACGCGGAAATGTAAATTCTGCCCAGCCCCACCTGTCTATTCGCTTTTTTGGTTTTGGTTGCCATGTTATTTAGTCTTCTCGTCCTTTGTTGCTGACATCTTAGACAAAACTTCCTTCTTGAAAGCTCCTACAGTCTTTCTTTTTCCGAGTTTTGTACGTGCATTGGTTCTGGTTCTCTGACCTCTGACCGGAAGACCTCTTGTGTGCCTTAAACCACGATAAGAACCAATTATTTGCAGTCTTTGAATATTCTCTCTGACCACCCTAAAAAGATCGCCTTCAATTTGGTATTTTTCCAGCTCCGAATTGATTTTCGAAATTTCATCACTGGTAAGCTCCGAAACTCTTTTTTTGGCATCGGTGTTACTGTCTTTTAATACTTTTTTGGACAAAGTCCAACCCAAGCCTCTAAGCTTGGTTAAAGCGTAATCTATTTTCCAATTATCTTGTAAATCAATACCGGCAATTCTTGTCATTTCCTTACTTTAATTTGAAATTAACCCTGGCGTTGCTTGTGCCTGGGATTTTTGCAAATGATGTATAACACGCCTCTGCGCTTAACAATCTTGCAATCTTTACACCTGGCTTTTATTGAACTTATAACTTTCATAATGGAATAAAATACTCTTACTTTTATCTCCCAATTCTCAATATTTATAAACTATCCTACCCCGATTTTCATCGTAGGGCGTCATCTCAATTTTGACTCTGTCTCCGGGAAAAACCCGGACATAATTTCTGCGCATTTTCCCAGTTAATGTCGCCAAAATACTTCTTCCATCCACGAGCTCAACTCTAAACATCGTATTGGGAAGGGCTGCCGACACAGATCCGTCTACCTCTGCTACGTTTTTGGTTTTCATCTCGTCAATACTTTAGTACCCTTGTCGGTTACAGCAACAGTTTCCTCAAAAAGTCCTGACATTTTACCATCCCGCATAGCAATTGTCCACCCATCTTCCAGGATCTCGACCTTGTCGCCCCCTTGGGCATACATTACCTCAATAGCCAGGGTCATTCCTTTTCTAATAACAGGGCTATCCTCAATCCTTCCGGGCAGAAAACAGGGAATCTGCGGGTCTTCGTGAAGTTTGCGTCCCACTCCGTGTCCGACCAGAGCTTTAATCGTTGAATAACCCTCTTCCTCTATAACACTCTCTATAGCACTGGAAATATCGTAAATACGGTTTCCCTCCTTAGCCTCCTTTAGTGCCTTTTGTAGAGCAAGGGTTCCGGCATTTAAAAATCTTTTAGTTTCTGGGCTGGAGTTGATCCCAACAGTAATTGATGTATCTGTGTGGAAACCTCTGTAATAGATTCCAACGTCAATACTTACAACGTCTCCGTTTTTGAAAACGACGTTGGAGGTTGGGATTCCGTGAACAATGCCTTCGTTAACATTTATGCAGGTTGCCCAATGGTAGCCGGGCTCTTTCATAAAAGAGGGCTCAGCTCCCTCTGCAGCTATTAATTTCACTGCAAGTTTTTCAATATCGAGAGCGGTTACTCCGGTTTTGACAGCGGCAGCCAGAGCTTTCTTGACTCTGCCCAGTTTGGCTCCGCCTTCTGCCATAATTTGGATTTCCTCCGAAGATTTAATTGTTATCATTCCCCGTGGCCTTCCTAACAACTTCTTCCAAGTCTTTAGCAATTACCCCTATCGGTCTGTCTCCGTTTATTCTTGTCAGTTTTCCTTTGGCATCAACATAATCGATCAATTCTTTGGTATTCCGGATGTAATATTCAAACCTGGTCTTAATAGCCTCGGGCTTGTCATCATCACGTTGAACAAGTATGCCTCCGCATTTGTCGCAAACACCGGGATTTTTGGGAGGATCGGTTTCCATATTGTAAATCTCACCGCACCCGGGGCACATCCATCTTGAAGAGATTCTTTTAATTGCCACCTCCATCGGAACCTCCAGAGAAATCACGAGGTCAATATTGTCCCCTTTGCTTTTAAGGAAATTATCCAGGGCTTCGTATTGGGAAATGAATCTGGGAAAACCCTCAAAAAGAATGCCCGTCATATCAGGCTTTTCATGCTCCAAAAAATCCAAAACATGCATCGTTATTTCTTCCGGGGGAAGAAGTTTGCCTGAATTTATGATTTCCTTGATCCTTGGGTTCGCCTCTGCCAATTTTCTGGCAATGTCCCCTGTTGAAAGATGAAAAAGATTAAATTTTTTGGACAAAATTTCAGCTTGTGTACCTTTACCCGAAGCCGGAGACCCAAGTAAAACAATATTCATTTTTAAGTAAAGCCTTCATACCTTTCCATAACCAGCTCGCCCTCAATTTCGCGGATAATTTCCAAAGCAACCGAGACAACGATCAGTATGCTTGTGCCTCCGATTGCCAGGTTGGTTGCCCCAAGCGAATTTTGAAAAAATGAAGGAAGTACTGCAATGAGTCCCAAGAAAACTCCGCCGACAACCGTAATTCTTGAAAGAACGTGGGATAAATATTTTTCGGTTTCCTTTCCTGGCCTGATGCCGGGGATGAAACCTCCACCTTTTTGCAGATCCTCGGAGATTTTTTCTGGATTGAAAACTACAGCCGTATAAAAATATGTAAAACCAAAAACCAAGAAGAAATAAACGACATTATAAAGAACGGTTTCTGAACTGAAACTTGTACTTATTGTAAGAGCTATGTTTGCAATTTTTGCGTTCGGAACGTTTGCTAAGAATTGACCCATCATTGAAGGAATAAGAACCAAAGATACCGCAAAAATAATAGGGATAACACCCGCCTGGTTAAGTCTTATCGGCAGGTAGGAAGAGGACATGAGGCCCGATTCCGTCCTTCTTTTTGCATAATGAATCGGGATTTGACGTGTTGCCTCACTGACAAAGACAACGAGTCCCACGATTAGGACAATGGCCACAAAAAATATAACTGTTTTAAAAATATCCTGCGACTGGAAAATGCTCGCCGACTGCCCTACCGTAATCGGCAACCTTGCAATAATCCCTACAAAAATAAGCAATGAAACTCCATTTTTAAATCCATACTCTGTAATGAGTTCACCCAACCAGACGGCAAAAACGGTACCCGCGGTCATTGTGACAACAAGGGACAGAAGTGCTGTGGGGTCCAGATTCGGAATTATATTCTGTCCTTTAAGAAGAGCGTACATTCCAAACGCCTGGAGTGCGCTTAGAGGCACTGTCAAAAGACGTGTGTATTGGTTTATTTTTTCTTGCCCGTATTCGCCTTCTTTTTGAAGTTCTCCGATAGAAGGAACGACAT
Organism: Candidatus Woesebacteria bacterium; assembly: GCA_027327685.1. Taxonomy (GTDB): domain Bacteria; phylum Patescibacteriota; class Microgenomatia; order UBA8517; family UBA8517; genus UBA8517. The sequence continues at coordinate 502 of DAHVYL010000046.1, read as the reverse complement.
AGCCCAAAAGTTGAAAGATAATCGAGGCGTTGATGTAGGGGTTTAATCCCAGAGCAAGAATAGAAAAGTTAGCCAGAGTTCCGCCTGAAAAAACATCCAGAAGGGAAAGAAGGGGACTTCCTGCAAAAAGTGCCGAAAGTGTGCTCCTATCAATTCCGGCAGCAGGAATGTGAGCTGCCAGCCTAAAAACAATGATTACTATTCCTGTAATAATCAGTTTCCTCCTGATGGAGGGTGTCTTAAAAGCTTTTACAAAAAACTGGGTGATTTTGCCTAACATTTGTACTTAAGAATTATACCCCAAATCGGAGGCTGAATATAGTTCCGTTTATTTACAATTGGAGGATTTTATAAAACCTGATTCTTCTGCTTCCTTCTCACTGCAAAACCATTTCTCCCCACGGAAACCTTCGACAACGGTCTGGGGGTAATGACTGCATGTTGGCAACATATAAGTTTTAACCCCGTTATCGCTTCTTATATTTCCCTTAATATCACATCC
>DAHVYL010000045.1 GCA_027327685.1 Candidatus Woesebacteria bacterium | reverse complement strand
CACAACCCGAAAAAATTCGGGTTTGGGACGCGACCTTCCTCTTCTACATTCACTCTATGTAAAAACATAGAGCAAAACAAAAAAATCCTAAAAATCTTCAAATTTTAAAGTTCTAGAAATTTGCGCTAGCAAATCTGCGGACTTAGTAGGAATCGAACCTACTTAAATTGCCTTTAGCCCTGTGGACCCAGTGGGGGTCGAACCCACTACCTCGTCATTGCAAATGACGCGTTCAGCCAGTTAAACTTTGGGCCCGGAAATCCTAGCCTCCAAAATTTTAATTTCGGCTTTTAAGCTTGCAACATGATCTTGCAAGACTTTGAGTTCACTTGAGGCCAGTTCTCCCGATGCTGACTCGTGAGCAACTCCCCTGAAATGACTCAGGCGAAAATTTACCTTAGCCTCATATTCCTCCAGTTTTTTCAAAAGTGCTACCAATTTTTCTTTGTCGGACAGTTGTTTCATAAACTACGCCTTACGGCGAAAAAAAACCGGCCTTCTGAGTGCCGGTTATGACAAAACCCCAATTTTCCTAAATCTTACGCATGAAATACGCGCAGAATTTGTTTGAAAAATTTCTTTATGGTTTTCATTAAGTCTTCCGAACTCAAAAGATTACCCTAAATTGATAAGGTAAGGGAATTATATCTTGAATGGCGCGAGGCGTCAAGCCCACTCTAACCCAATATGGAATATAGGAACTTGCCATGTTAAAATATGCTCCGATGGGGGTGCGTGGCTCAGTGGTAGAGCGCGTTCCTGATAAGAACGAGGTCCATGGTTCGATCCCATGCGCACCCACCCAAAGGTTTGATTCCAGTCAGCTCCCATAGTATAATAACCCAATCCCAACAATTGCGTTGGTTTTTTGTTTTTTTTAGCACATAAAAATCAGAAAAGGAGGAAGGTTATGAATGATCGCATTTTGGATCCTACAGCTATCCTGCTCATTTTGGGTCTCCTGGTATTTTCAGGTCCAACTGTTAGGTTAATCAAAAGAGCCAAATTTACCATTTTGGATATCCTAATATTATTTATTGTTGTGATCGCCATGTTGGTAATTCTAATTCCAAAATAGATAATTTCCTTCCCCGCAAGGTGGAACCGCCAATCAAAAAATATTAGTTTTCTAATATTTCAAGAGTAACGGTTCCACCAGTAATTTTTATTGTCAATCATTAGTATTAAACATTAGCCGTTAACCATATATAATGGTATTGTATGCAAAACCTGACCACTCTCTTTTTGAAGCTTCCCAGAAACATTGAGGTGACTCCCGAAGCTGCAAAAACTTTTTTGTCTACCTTAACTCAAATTAACGCGGTCTCATCTTTCCAAAAGTTCCTTGGGGTCAAAGCCCCGGCGCTCGCTCTGGAAATTGCCTCCGTCAATCAACAAATCAGGTTCATGGTAACCTGTGACACCAGTTTGGTCACATTCCTGGAAAATCAGATTCAAAGTAACTACCCGCTTGTTGTTATTGAGAAAATAGACGACCCTTTGACGCACGAAGGGTCTCCTATACCCGACTTACACGTCAAAGAACTAAAACTTTCAAAGGGTAGTTTTTATCCAATCGGAACATATGACAAGTTTACGGACATCGATCCCCTAAGTTCTATTCTTTCGGTTCTCTCAAAGGCGGAGCCGACAGAAATGATTCTTGTCCAAGTTGCACTTGAGGCAACTTCTGCTAAATGGCAGTCGCGGGGAGCTTCATATGCTGACTATGGCACCAAAAATGAGGATGGTACTTACTCCCCAAGATCGGATAAAAATGTAATTATTGAAAAGATTTCTTATCCGGGTTTTAAGACTTCGATTAGACTTATTGGCAACACGAATAAATCCCTAACAGAACTAAGTTCGGCATTTGGGGTATTTACCAGATCCGATGGCAACCACTTTTCTATCAATCATCAATCACCATTCACCAACCGCTCCAAGAAAGTTGGCGGGGCGCTTGCCCGATCGGTAAGCGGAAACAATGTGCTTAATATTCTCGAATTGGCGACTCTCTGGCATCTTCCATCAGAAAAAATCAAAACAACCGGAATTGCTTGGGGTACAAAAGTTCTTTCCGAGCCCCCGGAGAATCTTCCTAATGCAATCACGGCCACCGAAGAGGATAAAGCCCACATCAATTTTTTCGGTAAGACTATTTTCAAAAATAAAGATACGATTTTTGGGATTAAAGATATTGATCGAAGACGTCACATCTGGGCAATAGGAAAAACAGGTACGGGAAAGTCGACTCTCATTGCCAATATGGCAATTGACGATCTAAAAAAAGATCGGGGGTTGGCCATAATCGACCCTCATGGAGATCTTTGCGACATCATTTTAAATTACATCCCCAAAAGAAGAATTAACGACGTTATTTATTTCAATCCGGCGGACACTTCCTACCCCATTGTTATCAATCCTCTTGAAGTAACCAATAATGAAGAGGCTGAGCTTGTCGTCTCCGGAATTGTTTCAATTTTCAACAAGATATTTGGCTTCTCCTGGGGTCCGAGACTTGAATATATCCTAAGAAATTCTCTCTACACACTTGCCCTGGTTCCCAACTCCACTTTGAAGGATGTTCCCCTGCTTCTTACCAATAAGGCCTTCAGACAAAAAGTTGAAAACACAATCAGTGATCCTTCGATGTTGGCCTTTTGGCGGGATGAATTCGACAAAATGCCGGAAAGGCTTCAAGCCGAGGCTATTTCCCCGATCTTGAATAAAGTCGGACAATTTGTAACCTCGCCTTTGATAAGAACCGTTATCGGGCAACCTAAAAGTTCAATAAAACTTGATGATGTTATGAACGATGGAAAAATCCTTCTTGCCAATCTTTCCCAGGGACGATTGGGAGAAGACAATGCGGCACTACTCGGCGCCATGCTCATTACCAAATTTCAGCTTGCTGCCATGCATAGGGTTGGATTAACCGAAGAGAATAGGCGTGATTTTTATTTATACGTCGACGAGTTCCAAAATTTTGCTACGGGGAGTTTTATTAAAATCATGAGTGAAGCTAGAAAATACAGGCTTGATATTATGCTTGCAAATCAATATATGGCCCAAATTCCGGAAGAGGTCACCAAGGCGATCCTAGGAAATGCCGGTACCGTTATGACATTTGCTGTTGGAGCAAATGATGCCGATATACTGAACAAAGAGTTCGCAGAAGTGTTTTCTACACAGGATCTTATAAACCTGGGCAAATATCAAATTGCAGCCAAGATGACGGTTGACGGGCAGGTTACAAGGCCATTTGTGGCCACCACTCTTCCTCTGCCAATTTCCAGCAATTTGAATAAGGAAAAAACCATTCAGGCAAGCCGTCAGAGATGGTCCAGTAAAACTAATACCCCATAATCTTGTAATATTTGACTTTTGGGTCTATAATCCCCATTCAATAAGCCCAATCGCGGGTTTATGGGATTTTTGTTCTTTAAAAAGCGAAGAGACTTTATTAGGCACGTTTATCCAAGGAGGATAAAATGAAAAAATTCCTGTTCGTAATAGCCGCGGTACTATTTGTTTTCGGAATAGTACAAATACCCGTTCAGGCTGACGGGGTCATTGATTGGGAAGGGCAAGGAAGTGAGAATTTGCCTTGCACAGACGGAGGACATTGGGTGGTTGCCCCGTCATTCAACATAACCGGCGGAACCGGAAATGTAAATGACGCCAGTTACTCATTGACCCAAAACGGCAATGATGGCTCTTGGTGGTTTGATAGTGTTGGTTCAATCAGTGCGGATTCCACAGCTTATGTAAGTTACACGGGCGAGGGAGATTCGCGTAACCACCTTCAGTTGAGTCACTGCACAGGTGGAACCGATCCGACACCAACCTACACGGTTGTACCGCCAACAGAAACACCGGATCCGACCGAAACACCAAGTGATCCGACGCAGACCAACACACCTGAAGTTCCTACAGAAACACAGGTTCCAACGACCACGGCGACCGCCACATTAGTTGATCCAACATCAACTAATACGCCAGAAACACCGACGTCCACTACCCCACCACCTGACCCAACGCTGACGGCAACACCGATCTCGACATTACCCATTCCGCCGGCAAGCACACCAGAAATATTGCCTATTACAGGCGCTGATTTGAGTTCCGGACCTACGCCGGTCGGAAGAGCTGTCTTCACCATCGGGGGTGTTCTCTTGATGATTGCAGGATTAGCTCTCAAATTTAAACAATAGGTCTCTTTGCTTCAGGTGGAGCATTTTATTGAAATTTAATAAAGTGCTCCACCAAAGAAAGTTTAATATCTTCATTAAGGCTCACTTCTCTTATTTATCCATTAGTTTTCCACAAAAAATCCCCGCCAAAAGCGAGGATTTTTGCTTGAGATCCCGAAGGAATCATGCTTCTCTCCAAAGAATTAAAGTTAATTTTTATTTAGAATCCAAAATGTGACTGAAAGCTTTGTTTATAGTTTTTTAACCAAAAAACCCGTAATTTAAAATGGGGGTGTAACAGTCACCAATAAATTGGTGAAAGTCATCTCCTTAGAAAGGAGGTGATCCATCCGCACCTTCCAGTACGGATACCTTGTTACGACTTAGTGCTTATCGCTGTCTCTACCTTGATCCCGTACAACGGGATTTAAGGTATATACAACTTTACTCACTTGACGGGCGGTGTGTACAAGACCCGAGAACGTATTCACCGCGGCATGCTGATCCGCGATTACTACCAATTCCAAGTTCATGGGGGCGAGTTGCAGCCCCCAATCCCCACTGAGAAGCCGTTTTTGGGATTAGCTCCGTGTTGCCACTTGGCAACCCTCTGTCGGCTCCATTGTAGTATGTGTGTCGCCCCAGCTATAAGGGCCATGCTGACCTGACGTCGTCCTCACTTCCTCCTAAAATAAATTTAGGAAGTCCCGCAAGAATATTCAACTTGCGGCAAGGGTTGCGCTCGTTACCCCACTGAAGGGAACACCCTACGGCACGAGCTGACGACGGCCATGCAGCACCTGTTCTATCATCAATATTTCTAAAGATCAGCTCCTATTTCTAGGTGCCTAAACGATAGTATGTCAAGGCTGGGTGAGGTCTTTCGTTTCGTCTCGAATTAAACCACATGCTCCACTGGTTGTGCGGGTCCCCGTCAATTCCTTTGAGTTTTAGCCTTGCGGCCGTACTCCCCAGGCGGCTCGCTTAACGCGTTAGCTTACGGGGCAAGTATAAATACTAACCCCTAGCGAGCAAAGTTTACGGCTAGGACTACAGGGGTCTCTAATCCCTTTCGCTCCCCTAGCTGTCGTTCCTCAGTGTCAAAAAATGGTTAGCTTCCTGCCTTCGCCCTCGGAGTTCCTGATGATATCAACGTATTTCACTACTACACCATCAGTTCCAGAAGCCCCACCATATTTCAATCCAGACAGTATTACTCCCCTTCCCCCGGTTGAGCCGTGGTCTTTGAAGAATAACTTTTCTAGAAACCTACGAAACGCTTTACGCCCAATAAATCCGGATAACGCTTGCACCCTCTGTATTACCGCGGCTGCTGGCACAGAGTTAGCAGGTGCTTATTCTCAATAACATCTCTATTACTGTAAAAGGAGTTTACGACCCGAAGGCCTTCATCCCCCACGCGGCATTGCGACGTCAGACTTTCGTCCATTGCGTACGATTCCCTGTTGCTGCCACCCGTAGGTGTATGGGCCGTTCTCAGTCCCATTCTGGGGGAACGCGCTCTCACGCCCCCTACCCGTCATAGGTTTGGTAGGCCATTACCCTACCAACAGCCTGATGGGAGATAGGCTCATCCATCGGCGCGCAGTTAAGCGCTTTTCTCTTGCGAGATTATGCGGTATTAGCTCATCTTTCGATGAGGTATTCCACACCATTGGGGAGATTCCTATCCATTACTCAGCCGTTCGCAACTACTCTAGCCTTGCGGCTAAAATCGTTCTACTTGCATGCATTAGGCATGCCGCCAGCGTTAATCCTGGGCCAGGATCAAACCCTCAAATAGTGCCCCGCAACAGATATAAATATCCGATTGGGACGATCCTGCTTCCAGTCACATTTCGAGCTCTAAATTAATATTAAAAATAGCGCGATGTCCCGCCGAAGCTCTGCTAAAAGCGAAGGAGGACGAATCTCGCCTAATAATATCTGCTCTATTCCCAAACTTCGCACAGAGGCTTGGGAAAATTGTATTAACCTGAATCTTTGGATTTTAAAGTGCTTTGCACTTGAACTTTAAGAAACAAACGACAGCTGTAAATACGAAC
>DAHVYL010000044.1 GCA_027327685.1 Candidatus Woesebacteria bacterium | reverse complement strand
GAAATGAGTTTTTATTCGATAAAATCACCAAAGTTGAGGCTTCAACAAAAGAACGGGTTTATTCCATAGGAGTTGCCAGTCCGGACCATTCGTTTGTCTCAAACGGTTTTATCAGTCACAATACGGAAGTAAAGCTTGCCAAGGTATCCGACGCGGCTTTGACCGATATTGAGAAGGATACGGTGGACTTTATCGACAACTTCGACTCCACCCTGAAAGAGCCTGTTTACCTTCCGGCACTTCTTCCCAATTTGCTTTTAATGGGATCTGAAGGAATCGCCGTCGGAATGGCTACTAAAATCCCGCCTCATAACCTGAGTGAAGTTACCGATGCGGTTATCGCTACCATAAAATCGGGTAGAGTCATTAAGACTCAAGTTGAAGGAGAATTGGTTAAAACCCACGAGGATCACACCGATTTTATTATCAAAAAGATCAATCTTGTTGCCTCAGGGGCCGAAAAAGGATTAACCCAGGAAGAAGTTACTCCCAACCAAATCAGTTTTGAAAGCGATGCAACAATTGATGACCTCATCAAATATATTCCCGGTCCCGATTTTCCGACAGGAGGGGCAATTTACGATGCCGCGACCTTAAATGAAGTCTACTCAACCGGACGGGGAAGAATTATGGTTAGAGGGATAGCCGAAATTACCGAAGGGGCAAAAGGCAAACAGCAAATTGTGATTACAGAGCTTCCTTATCAGGTAAATAAAGCCGAACTCGTGGCCAAGATCGCAGAGCTCGTCCATGAAAAAAGGGTAGTGGGAATAGCAGACTTAAGAGACGAATCCGATAAAGACGGTATGCGCGTGGTGGTGGACCTTAAGCGCGATTCCAAACCCAAAGCCGTTCTTAACAATCTTTTCAAACACACCAAACTCCAAAGCAGTTTCCCGGCGAATTTTGTTGCCCTGGTCGACGGCACTCCCCACACCCTAAATCTCAAACAAATCCTGGTTGAATATGTAAAACACAGACAAAAAGTTGTCACCAGGCGTACTATTTTTGATCTGACCGAAGCCAAAAAACGCGCCCATATTTTGGAGGGCCTTAAAATTGCTCTTGATAACCTTGATGCCGTTATTAAAACAATCAGGGAAAGCAAAACCCAGGAAGACGCCAAGAAAAATCTCATCGAACGCTTCAAGCTCAGCGAAATCCAGGCAACCGCAATTTTGGATATGCAGTTAAGGCGCCTTGCGGCTCTTGAACGGGAGAAAATTGAAAAGGAATATGAAGAGATTAAAAAGCTCATCGATTCACTGACCGCCATTTTGAAAGATCCGGGAAAGGTTTTGGATATTATCGTTAAAGAGCTTGGGGAGCTTAAGGAAAAGTACGGAGACGCCAGACGAACCAAAATATACAAACACGCGGTGGGAGAGTTTAGTGAAGAAGACCTGGTTGCCAAGGAAGAAACTCTGATCACGGTTACCAAGACAGGATACGTCAAAAGACTTTCGGCAGGCTCCTACAGAGCCCAAAGGAGAGGCGGAAAGGGGGTAATCGGGATGACTACCAAGGAAGAAGACGAAATTGAACACTTGGTCAATGCCACAACCCACGATACCATCCTTTTTTTCACCAATAAAGGCAGGGTTTTCGGCATAAAAGCCTGGGAAATACCCGAAAGCTCAAGGCAGGCAAAAGGACAGGCACTGGTTAATCTTCTGAATCTTGAACAGGGTGAGGAAATCAGGTCAATTCTGCCGATGATTAAAGAGTCGGGGGTAAAAAATCTGATCATGGCAACAAAGGTAGGACTTATCAAAAAGACCAAAATATCCGAGTTTGAGAATCTGAGAGCCTCCGGACTCATTGCGATAAGACTTAAAAGCGATGACCAATTGGTTTCGGTTCACCCCACAACGGGGGATGATCATATCATTCTTTTAACCAAGGATGCCAAATCAATCAGGTTTCCGGAGGCAAACGTCAGACCCATGGGCAGGGCCACAACCGGAGTAACCGGAATAAAACTGGATAAGGAAGATGAGTTAATCGGCATGGAGGTTTTCCCTGCCAAAGAAAACATTCCAACCGACAAGAGAAAGAAATTCTTCAGGGATATTTTAACAATCGCCGAAAAAGGACTTGGAAAGCGCACTCCGATCCATCTTTTCCCCATACAAAAAAGGGCAGGGAAAGGGGTAAAGGCGGCCGTGGTTACGGATAAAACGGGATTTTTGAAAACCGCCGTCATGGTTACGCAAAACATCGATCAGATTGTCATAACAAGCAAGATGGGCCAGGTTATCAAGCTTCCTTTGAAAAACATTCCTCAGCTCGGTCGGGCCACGCAGGGAGTTATTCTCATGAGATTTGCCGACAGGGGCGATAGTGCGGTTGCCGCAGCTGTTCTCGAAAAAGGTAGCATTGAAGACGAAGAAAGTATAGAATAAGTTTATAATGCCAAAGGCTGGAGGAAAAGTTACAGCAGTTATTACCTTTTTCGTTCTTCTTTTTGTTTTTGCCAAGTGGGGCCCGGCAATCAATTTTTCGACGACAACCCAAACCAAGGGCGATCCTTTTATAGTAACAGGAGAGGGGAAGACTTTTGTCACTCCGGATATTGCCAAAATAACAGTCGGGGTCGCGGAGTCCGGATTATCGCTTAAGACGGTTCAGGACAGTGTAAATAAAAAATCGGCAGCTTTAACCGATGCAGTTAAAAATTTGGGGGTTAAAAAAGAGGATATTAAAACAACATCCTACAATCTCTATCCGCAATACGACTACCAAAATTCACCGAATAGGCTAACGGGCTACCAGGTTTCAACAACTTACGAAATCACAATCAGAGACTTTGATAAAATTAACGATTTGATTGTTGTTGCAACGGGAGCAGGAGCCAACATGGAAGGCGGAATCAGCTTTGAAGTTAACGAGGAAACCAAGAAAGAAAAACTTCAGGAGGCAAGGGAGGCGGCAGCATCCGATGCCAAGGAAAAGGCTCAGAGCTTGGCCTCTGCCGCAGGGATAACCTTGGGAAAAGTCATTAACATTTCCGAAAACCAGGGACAAAATGAGATAAGGCCGCTTCCTGCAATGGGCGGGGCGGTAACTCTTGATAAAATGGCTATTGAGCCGAGCGTCCAGGCGGGACAAACCGAAATCTCTGTCATAGTCACCCTCTCTTTCGAAGTCCGCTAAGAATTAACCCAGAAGGAATTTATTGAAGTCCTCCTGATAGAAGTATTCGTGGTCGCTCCTGGGTTTTGAAATGACTTGAATGTTTCCGGAAATCCCCGAAAGAAAATTTTTAACCATATCAAAACCTGCGTGAGGATCTTCATCGTTTTGGATGAAGATGACGCTCTCCGGAGGAATTTTGGAAAGAGCATTCTTAATGACTTCTTTTCTATCCTCAGCGATATCATTCAGGGGCATTCCGCAAAAAATTACTTTTCTTATTTTTTCAGGAGACTTCTGAATCAGGTATGAAGCAACTAAAGTCCCGATTGACTTGGCAACTATGTCCACAACTCTTTTACCGGAAACCCCGTCAAGGAGATTTGCTTTTTGAACCGGATCAAAGCTGACTCCGGGATCGTCCCAATGCCCCCAATAAATGGGCCGGATTTCGCCTTCGGCCTTAATTCCTCCGGTGACACTCTCCAGCCATTCTCTGTTATGTGCCGAGAACCCCGGAATAATTATTGTTACCATTCATGCAATTATATCAAAATATTAAAAGGTTCCGGGAAAAGGATGTTTCTGACTTATTGAAATTGATAATCAACGGACTATTTTCTGAGCACTCTCCGCAGAATGATTTCCGGAGGAATTTGTGTTTCAAGCGCTTCATCTTTCCTGGGACATCCGCTGGATCTATATCTGGCTACATTCAAAAACAGGGCTCTGTCATCAAGTTTCCCAGGATCGCAGTAATATTCGCCTTCCGCGTAGACCCTGGCAGGACATGTAAAACAGGCTGGGGGAAAGGCTTTCTCATGACACCTTAAACGCTCCACTAGTTTTTACCTCCTTTTCCATGGAAAGCCTGGTGAACTTCCCGAAGCTGCTTATTGGTAACATGAGTATAAATTTGCGTTGTGGAAATATTTTTATGCCCAAGCATCTCCTGGACACTCCTGATATCTGCTCCGGCATTCAGAAGATCTGTGGCGAAGCTGTGGCGCATGATATGTGGCGTAACTTCAATCGGTAGCTTCATTTTGTGTGAATATTTTTTAACCATTCTTTGCACGGATCTGACCGTCAACCTCATTTTTTCATCAGGAGTAGTGGGTTCCGGGTTGCCCTTGTGGTGAATAAACATCGGTTTAAAATGGTCATTTCTCTCATTCAGATACTTTATTAACCAATCGGTAGCCCGCTGTGACAGAAAAACGACCCTGGCCTTACCGCCTTTTCCGATAATCCCAAACTCGCGTCTTTCCATATCAATTTTGTCCCTATCCAATTTAACTAACTCAGAAACACGTAGCCCCGTTGAAAAAAGAACCTCTAAGATTGCTTTGTCGCGTTTTCCCTGGATTGTGGAAAGGCCGGGGGCATTGAGAAGCCTATCAACCTGTTCACCGCTCAAAAATTTCACTTGACGTTCTTCAACTTTTGGCAGCTCAATTTTTTCGGGACTTAAAACCTGGTAGTCATTTTTAATAAGCCATTTAAGAAAACTTCTTAAGGCAATCACATGATACCCTTGGGTTCTCCTGGTCATTTGAAGCTTTCCTTCACCCGGTAAACTCGTTAAGAATGCCCTGAAGCTTCTGACGACATCGGCATTAATATCTTTTAATTCCATCCGGATGCCTTTGGACTCCATCCAATTTGCAAACCTTGTCAGGTAGTGTTTGTAGTCGCGAATTGTTAGGGGAGAGGAGCCCCGCTCAACCTGGAGATATTCCAAAAATTGATCGATCTTGCGGGCTATCTCAGACTGACTTTGGGCGGGATCAGCCATTACACAAAAAGTGTACACGCTAAAGCTTTAGGGTGTCAATAGGATTGTGCGACGTCACCTAAAAAACTTCGTACCTCGTTGCCAGCCAAAAACCTAAGAACTGTCCAGCTATATTTACCTTCAGCATGATGTCCAAGGTATTTTATTTTGGGATCTTCAAATCTGCCATTTTCGTTCCATGGCTGGGGGACCACGAGTACTTTAGCATTTGTATCGCGAATGATGACTCTGGCCTCCTCAAGCGCGTCTTCCACATGCAGAACCACCCCAAGCTCTTTAATCATCCTGGCTTTAAAATCACCACCGTGCTCACCATCTTTCCTGCCCAAAATTATATTTTTGGGATCGACCCAAGGAAAAGCTTTATTAAAAAATACTTTTGTAACGTCGGCAAATTCAGTTGGCCTTGAGGAAATAAATTTATAAGAAACGCCAATTTCGTTAAACATTCTAAGAAGGGTTGATATACCAGGCATAGTTGGTGAGTTAAGGTATACATTTTCGTTATTCCAGGCCGTTAGTGCCACTTGTAACGCCGCCGCCTCGTCAAAGCCGTGATTTTTTACGATATTTTTTAATTCCCAATAAGTCACCAAATCGTTTATTGCCAAAGATTTTCCTATTTTATGGCTGACGCCTGTTAAGGCTATAGACCAGGTTGCCTGGGTAACTGCGTCTATATCAAAACTAACAGTGCCGCCATTTAACAGCCGAATATTTTCGGATAGCCTGCTATAAATACGCGGGTATCGGTCTTTAAATTGTAAAGGTGGTCGTTCCATACGATGGTGGTTCTTTTATTGTACGACTAAACTGATCGAAATACCTATCAACCACTTCGCCTTTTGATACCTTAAAACTTTCGGTCTCCGCAAAAGACAATCTCATCGTTTCGTTTTCATCGCGTTGAAGATTTTTATAAATTTCGATTGAAGATTGATATCCGACGACTTCGTTAAAGTAATCCGTCCAAACACTTTCTTGATACGTATCGTTTGAGTGGTTATTGAAAATTGCTTTTTGGGTTTCGACACTTATCATGGCGCAATTCTATAACTATTGGCATATTTTTACAACTTTTTGTGCCTAATTTGAGGCTGGGACTTCGTGTAATCAATTCTAACGCGTTATTTTGAAAAAGATGAATAATGTATCGTCTGTTTATCCCGTATTTACGGAGACAATAAATAAATTAACTAAAAAATATTATGGCGCAGGCGCAAAGGTCTATCTTTTCGGCAGCAGGGTTTTTGACGATAAAAGAGGCGGAGATATAGATTTACTGATAGAAACAGACGGTAACGCAGACTATCTTAACAAGATAAAATTCC
>DAHVYL010000043.1 GCA_027327685.1 Candidatus Woesebacteria bacterium | reverse complement strand
TGGAGACAGTTTCGTTAAAACATTTGGGGGTGAGAAAAAGATAAAACTTGGAATTTTTGACGGTGCAAACTGGGAGGTATTGGAAGGGTTAGAGGATGGAGAGAAAATCAAGTGGTAGATAAAATTGAACACTAATTATTTATGTGTAAATTTCGATAATGGTAGTCAGTATTGCTCGTAAAAATTTATTTGCTGAAAAAACCAGATTTTTTGTGTCGGTTGGCGGGGTAGCCTTTTCTATACTTCTGATTGTTTTCCTTCTCGGCGTTTATAACGCCTTCCAGAGACTTTTTATAGATTATGTAGAAAGTTTTGCAGCAGACCTAGTGGTTGCTCAGGAAGGGGTAACTGATATGTCTCACACATTCTCGCTTCTCGACATAAATAAAATGAGCCAAATTGAGACAATAAGCGGGGGGAGTGTATATGGATTGGTAAATAGAACAACAAACGCCCGAGTCAGAGAAGAGGATGGAAGTAAAATTATAAACTTTCCCGGTAGAAAGAAGGGCGAGAATAAGAAAGCAAAAAAAGCGACCATCAATCTTATGGGTTTTGAAAAAGAATCCGGTGTAGGGGGGCCACCAATAATGTTGTCCGGATCAAAAACTCCAGGAAAACGCGAAATAATCGTTGATAGAGTTTTCTCAAAACAAAACGAGCTTACACTCGGAGATTCGGTTGAATTATTTGATGAGGTTTTTACCATTACCGGCATCACCGACAAAAACAATATGATGCTTTACACAAGAGCGTTTGTTGATTTAGACGAAGCGCAGGAAGTTTTGCGGCAAAAAGGTCAGGTCAATTTTATTTTGGTGTCTTTACCAGATCCTTCTCGAGCCTCCGAAGTGGTGGAGAAACTGGAATCAAACATTGCCGGAATTACTGTTTATAAAAAAAGTGATTTTGCCAAAAGTAATGCAAAAGCTTTAATGGATACCTTTGTCCCAATTATTTTAGTAATTACTGTAATAGGTTTTGCAACAGGAGCAGTTGTAGTTGGGCTTACCATCTACACTGCAACAATGGAAAAGATAAAGGAATATGGGGTGCTTAAAGCAATAGGGTCAACAAATAGAAGACTATTTTTTGTCGTTTTTGAACAAGCCCTCTGGTCATCTCTTTTGGGATATATTCTTGGAATTTTCTTGGCGTGGTTGGTGTCAAAATTGGTAGTTGATGTAATCAACATGGTTGTTGAATTTAACTTAGCCACATACATCCTGGCACTTGGGGCATCGATTCTGATGAGTTTTGTTGCAACCTATATACCTATCATGAAGATTGCTAAGACCGATCCCGCAATGGTTTTTCGTTCATGACAGAAACAATCTTAGATTTACATGGAATTGTCAAAGTTTTCGGTGAGGGCCGTACTCAGGTGCGGGCATTGAGTGGGGTTGATCTGGAAGTTAAAAAAGGAGAAGTTGTTCTCATTATGGGACCGTCCGGTTCTGGTAAAACAACACTTCTTTCCATAGGTGGAGGAATTTTAAAACCAACTGACGGGAAAGTTCTTCTAAAAGGTAGACAAATAAATGGTATGGATGAGGAACTGTTGACAAAAATAAGACTTTCCGAGATCGGTTTTATTTTTCAACAATTTCTTCTTTTATCGGCCTTGACTGCAAAGGAGAATGTTCAGGTGGTGGCTGAATTTGCTGGTGATATCGATAGTGCGGCCGTGAAATCAGAAGAGATTCTTACAAGGTTGGGACTTGAAGGACGAATGAATGATGTTCCGGCAAACCTTTCGGGGGGTGAAAAGCAAAGAGTGGCCATCGCAAGAGCCTTGGTTAATGATCCTGACATACTTTTGGCGGATGAGCCAACCGCAAATCTCGATTCAAAAGTTGGACACGAAGTAATGGAGATTTTAAGAGAAATTGCTAAAAAGAGAGGAAAAAGTGTATTGGTTGTTTCCCACGATAATAGAATCAGGGATATTGCGGATAGGATTTTATGGCTTGAGGATGGTAAGTTTAAAGAAATCGGAAAAATGGAAACGGATCCAGTATGTGGGATGAGCATCGAAAGAGGTGCGAATAGAGTAGTCCGTGAGAGAAAGGAATACTTCTTTTGCTCTGAAGGATGTATGAATGAATTTAGGAAAGAACCCGGTAAATTTATTCTCACCAATAAATTAAATAACTAATACCAATGGAAGGCACAAATGGAAATTCAGATGCAATTTACGGCTTGGGATTTTTGAAGATCTGAATAAATGGCTTGTGAAATACTCGGACATGTAGTAGAAATAACCGGGCGGGTTGTGGCTTGTAATAAAAAGTGTGAAGAGTGTCCGTTTGTAGAAAACGACTTCTTTTTTCCAAAAACCGAACCGGAGAGATTCTCGGGTGAAGAAGTATCTTTGAATATCAGCGAAGAAGAAATTCTTAAAAGGTTTTTTGAGGAAAAAGCTCAAAAATTTCAGTCTACAGATGATTACTTTAAATAATTTGAATGGAAAACCCTGAAAGATACGGTGAAAAAATTTCTCCGGTAGTGGATACCTTTAGATTGTGGGAAAAAAAAGAGGATAAACTTTTTGGTATAAAACAGGCTCTTCACCCCGCAACATTGAAAGAAGTCAGGGACTGGAATAGTGCCGTAAGTCCCGGAGAAATTGCCAGATATATTTTTGATGTTGCTCCAAACGACGCTCGGGACTGGGTTAGTGATCGGAAAGATTCCTATTGGCTTGAAAAAGGAGATTATTATGACAGAGTTGAAGAGGTAAAACTTGAGTTGGAGAAGATAATCGAAGATAACTCCGGAACAACCCCACCCTCAAAGTAGGCAGTGAGGGATATTCACACAAATAGTTTTTTGGCTTTAATCGCCATAAACAAGGGGAACTCACTTCGCGATCGGTTTTCCATTCTTGCTGACCTTCCCTCACTTTCTTTGTCGGAAACCCATTCCTCTATAAGCTCGATTACAAATCCGGCATCTTTTAACATCTTGGAATAAGAGGATAGGGGAAAGTGATAACTCATTGTGACCTCACTTCCTCTGTCACTGGGGTTCATGTTGATGGGAATATCCATAGGGCTCATGTATTTATCGATTCTTCTGTATTGAATTTTTTTATCTATATCCAGTCCCCAGGAAGACTGTCTGGGGATTCTGAAAGCGGGATGATTTAAAACCAGAACAAAATCACCGTTTTTTATGAGATATTTAGATATGTTGTGAAGTGCTTTGATTGGGTTTTGGATATTCTGTAAAGCAAGAATGATTGCAGCGTGAGTAAAATCCTTGGAAATCGGCAGGGGTTTTGTAATATCAGATACCAAATATTTGTGTTTTGGATTTCGGTCATTTCGCTTGGCGGAGTTAACCAGGGATGGTGCTATGTCAATCCCTAGGTATTTAACCCTTTCCGGTAGCGACTTTGCCAAAACCCCGTTCCCGCAGGCCAGGTCCAACAGTTTGTCCCCGGGTTTTAGATCAAGTAGTTTGATAACCCCCGGAATTACTACATGTTGATGATAATAATGCCCGCGACCCTGTTCGGTAACCTGGTTGTACCAGGGAGCAACTTTTTGCCAGGAGGTGTTTCTAAAGCCCCTTATCATTATTCGCATTATACTGCAGTTAAAACTCCGTGTGGGTATTATTTCCGATATTTATCTCAGGGCAGACTCTATTTATAAGTAACGACATTGGAGAAATATAGGAGTATAATTCGTGGTAGTTAGCACATTTCGGCTCAATATTTTTCTATTTTCATTCCAGACCACGAGGAGGTCAAAGATGACTGAACAGATGGAAGCGTTAGTAAAAGGTCTTGAAAAATCATTCGAATTTTTTTCATCGGATGATGATACCATCAGGCTTGTCGTTCTCGAAATCGAGAGAAACCTTTTCCTTTTCGGGAACCCTCGGATCAGTAAACCCAATAATCAGAGAATATCCGTTAATGGGTTCAAAAATCACCGCGACGCAAATAGCTGCGCCGGCTGGGTGAAAGACCTGCTGCTCCAGCAAGGATGGTTAAAGGACCAGAGAAGGGGTGTTGCCCATAACGAGGATTGGTTCAAAAAGCCAAAATAAAAAAAGGAAAAAACAAAGCCGAAAAAGGCACAACTTTCAAAAGAAGCTGTGCCTTTTTTATTTTCCTTCAACTTCCTCGGTTTCATCCGGAATTGTAATCCGCTTGAGATCTACAATGGGGTTTGGAAATAAAAGTTGACTGATAGTGATACAATTGCAGTCAAGATTAGCCAAATGCGGCGAAATCAAAGTTTGTAGTTTGTACATCAACATGGACAAAGGGAGGGATAATGACAGAGCAGTATCGTATAACCGGCGTGAGACTTGTAAGCGGCAAATGGCGGATTGATATTAATCCCATCGGGAGTCAGGACAAAAAAGAAAAAATTGTAATGACTTTATCCGACGAGGAGGTCGGAAAATTGATCAAAGGATTCGGACTGAAAACATGGCGCGATCTTTATCTCCATGAATTTGACCGAGAATCCAAAGAGAGCATATTGGGACTGACTGCAGTTCCAAAAGTGGATCAAACCTAACAAATTTAGAAACCCTGAGTCATTTAGTAATAAAGACCACTCTAGTTAGTGAATAAAATAAGAGTGGTCTTTTCTTTTGCCCCGTGGCAAGCTCAGGATAAAGATGTTTGACTTTAATCTTTGCAGCTGTTACTTTTGCTCTATATGATTCTTGAGAGAAAAGCTGTGGAAACTGAAAAACCTTTCACCGGATGCAAAATTTATTTCTCCAATTCAATCCAGGGGATTCTTAACCAGGATCCCAGCCTGGGTTGGAATATTGTTGGGTACCTAGCTGAAAACGGAGCCGATGTTCTAGATAGGCATGTTGCAGGCAGAACTCAGGAAGAAAAGGATAAACTTTTCATTGAAGAAAATGGATTTTTTTACAGAGACGTTGAAAATCCAAAAGTTGCCATCGAGGAAACGGATATAAAAAAAGTCGATCAAGCAACCCACATAATTGCCTTTGTAGACGGACCAAGCCATGGAGTAGGGAACGAGATCCAAAGAGCAATCGACAGATATGAATTCAAAGGTGAGAACGTGCAAATTCTTTGCCTGGTCAGTAGTGAAAGAGCAAACAAGCTTTCTTGGATGATAAGCGGAAAGGAGTCCCCAAAATATCCAATCTTTAGACTTAAAGTTTATTCGGACATGGAGGAAGCCAAAAAACACATTCTTGAGTTTTTAACCGGAAAATAGATTCATGCTTTTTACAAAGGTTTTTGGGAGCTTTGGATGTCCAGCATGAATTGAAGACGTTTTTCGTATTTCAATTCTCCCCGGTCTTTATAGACTACCGGTTCTGCAAAACCTGATATAACCAACTCCTCGTTAACTAATTTTCCTTTTTTACATCCTTCGGGATTATCTATTAAACCAGGATTACTTTCGTTACCCGACTTATGCATATAATTTGCCGGTAAGAATTGGGGAGTGATCTCACAGCCTACCCAAACCCATGCGAGAACCCTGCCATATTTATCGTCTTGGTATCTGTCATATTCCAGATAAACTCTTTTACCCAATACCTCCTCAGTCAAATAGTCCTCTGCACGGGTTATACCAGTTGGTGCATCAATTCCGATGAGCCTGACTTTTGCACCATTTTTGAGAGTAAACGTATCTCCGTCTTCAATTGTTGCCACAATACCGGACACCGGAAAAAGAGACTTTATTTCGTAATAGTTTTTAACCTTTTCAAAAATTCCGGTTTTCCAACCCAGGACACCTGCGGCAAGGATTCCGGGAATGAGAACATAGGGCACCCCCTTTTTGATAAGTTCTTTGGCCGTCAGCCTGGACCTTTTGGACTTTTTAGAAGCCATTAATTGATAATAGCAAAAATATGGAATTGGATGATGGTTTGGGCAAGTGGGGCATTGACCGCTACACACCGTGTGCTATAATACCTCTACACTGAAGGAAAAGTTGACTCGTGGGAACCCCATTGATAACTCTCCATAACTAGCACATATAAATTTTAGGAGGCAGACTACAGTTTTAAATAAGAAGGACCTGAGATTAGTTTATTTTTTTGAAGTTAGTCCGTTTGTATTTACGACTGTCGTTTGTTTCTTAAATTAGCCCGCACCTTAAAATCCAAAGATTGACAGGTTAATTTTTCCTAAGCCTCTGTGCGAAGCTTGGGAACGGTCCAAGTAAATTTACGTACTTGGAATTCAAAATGTGACTGGAAGCAGGATCGTTCTGAGGGCGAATTTATTCGCATCGAAGAACACTATTTGAGGGTTTGATCCTGGCCCAGGATTAACGCTGGCGGCATGCCTAATGCATGCAAGTAGAACGAG
>DAHVYL010000042.1 GCA_027327685.1 Candidatus Woesebacteria bacterium | reverse complement strand
ATTGAAAGATCCTCGCCCGCGGAAAGATCCATCTTCTTGTCAATTTTAATTTTTTCCACCCGATTCACCAGATCTTTGTATGTTTTAATCATTGATTCTTTGATATTTAATACTTGGTTACAAAGTACAAAACAATACTTGCAATTATAAGACTTGCTACCGGTAAAGCAACTTTCTGGAATTTAAATAGTTGCTTGCCTCTCACTTTACGGATTTTTTTATCTGCCCAGACCCCAAACAGAAAGATAATCGAACCGATGGCTACACCCAAAACTATTTTGTCTATCCCCCAAAGGCTATTTTGCAAAATTCCTATAGACCCATTCATTCTCAAGGGGATAAGTACAAAAAGATACATAAGAATAATAACTGCCGGCTTCCATATCGAGGACACCCATCCTTTCCCCGGTTTTAGCCATCTTCTATTGATCCAATCGATTGTGACAAAGGAAAAGGAAAGAATGAATCCGCCGATCCAAAGAGCGGTGACTGTGTCATCTATTCCAAAAAATCTCGAAATTCCGAGTCCTGCAATCACTGTTACGGTACAAACTGGGCACATATTATTGTTTAATGCTATATCCCGCCTTTTCCACTATCTCGGCAACGTCCTCAGGATTGTGAGGTCCTTTAATCTCCAAAACCCCTTTGGCATAAGAACATTTTGCTTCATAACCAGCATCCTCCAGGTCAAGTTCGATTGTGGATGCACAACTGGCGCAGTGCATGCCGGAAACTTCATAAACTTGGGTTCCGTCTTGTCTAAGTTTTGCCTTATCCATAGAAAATAAATTCCAAACTCCTTTTTATTTAATCACATTAAACGAGCCTGAGTACATTCCCATACTGCAAGTATATGTCAAAAGACCTGTTTTTGTAGGAGTAAATTCCAAAGTTACAGTACCCGTCTCCGGTAAAATTCTTGAAATATTTAAAGCGGGAATAGTGAAAGCTCTGGCGCAACTTTTAACACCGTTTGTTCTCAGGGTCAGTTTAACGGGTACACCCACCCTTAGTGTATTCGCACTTGATTTGTAGCCGTTACTGAAAACATCAATCGTAACATTGTTACTAATGACCCCGTTTCCTTCGGAAGAGGCCATAACTTTCCAGTAATTCTGCAGATTATGCACGCTACCTCTCAGGATTTGCCCGCTGTTAAACGACAGAACTCCCAATATTAAAATAAAGATGGAAGCTATAACTGCAAAAGCCTTGTTTTTAAGAAGGCTGGTTGCCGCAAGTCCTATCAGAAAAAAAACAGGACTTGTTCCCAAAACGAAGAAAAACATGATTCCGGCTCCCAGTAAAGCATTTCCCGAAGCTATAGCCAGAAGCATCATAGCTTGAGTCACGCCGCAGGGAATAAGGACTGTCAGAAAGCCCAATATGGCGGGTGTGAAAAAAGACTGAGATTGCGAACTTTTTCTAAGTAATTTAAAAATCCGTTTTGGCGGTTGAATGACAAGATGACGAAAAACCGGATGGACATCCATCAGTCTCAAGGCCGTCGCGATCATATAAAGTCCTACTACAATTTGTAACCAACCTTGAAATTTAGGAGAAATCAAAACAGCCGAACCCAATGTTCCCAAGACAAGACCGAGCAGGCTGTAGGCAATAAGCTTGGCAGATAAAAACATGAGTATGCTTTTTTCCTTTTGATACTTTACATCTCCGGTTCCTTCATTGGCCAAAGCTGAGGTTAAAAGCCCGCCCTGAACCGCAAAACAAGAAAGTCCGCCTGTTGTTAGACCTGTTATAAGAGGCAGCCAAACATTTTCCATCGGAATATCAAATATTTTAACAGCATTTTAAATCCGTGTTTGGTTTTGAACCCAAAAAACCTCTTGACATACCCCCCCTGGGGGGATAGGATAAAACTCATGCACAATAATCAGTTCAAGACGGAAGCGGTTAACCGTATTAAAATTGCCCAAGGACATCTTGAAAAAGTTCATAAAATGCTTGAGAGCGATGAATACTGTCCCGATATAATCCTTCAAAATAGAGCAGTACAGGCAGCTCTTAAAAAAATTGACGAAGTAGTTCTTCACGGACACCTTCACTCGTGTGTATTGAAAGATCTGCATGGGAGCAAAAACGAGAACGAAAAAATGATCGGTGAGATTGTGGAACTATTCAAAAAGACTTAATTTTTATGAAAAAGGCAATTTATATTTTAATTGGAATTGTTGTTTTAGGCTTTGGCGGCTACTCTTTATTTAAGGGTAATTCCGTTCCCGATTCTGCCTTGGCTAAAATAGATCCTTCGCAGGTTGAAGTTTCTCCGGCCACTTATGACATTGGAAGCGTTGTTATGAAAGATGGAATTGTCACCAGAGAATATGAGATAAAAAATAATTCCTCGGATACCCTGAGACTCAAAAAAATATTCACCTCCTGTATGTGTACAAAGGCACAGGTGATAGTGGGGGATAAGAAAACAAGATTCTATTCCATGGAAATGGGAGGAGCCACAAATGCGGCGATCGATTTTGATATCCCTGCCAACTCAATCGCCAAATTGCTTGTCAAGTTTGATCCTGCAGCGCACGGGATTCAGGGGGCAGGTCCGCTCCAAAGAGAGGTCGATCTTACTTTTGTTGATCCTGTTGGTGTGCGTAGAGTTAGTTTTTCGGGGGAGGTAGTACTTAAATGAGAAAGTTCCTGACCTCTTTGAGCATTTCTGCTGTTTTCTTTTTCTTCCCAGGAACTATCCACGCTCATTGCCCTTTGTGTGTTGCAGGGGCAGCTACCGGGATCACCCTAACCCGTCTTTTGGGGGTGGATGATTCAATAACCGGGATCTGGGTTGGTGCACTTTTGGGGGCGATTTCTTTTTGGACTTATACCTGGATAGTGAATAAATTAAAAAGAGGATCAGTGCTCTGGCTTAAGCCAGCTTTGTATTTGGCAATTTTTGCCTCGACCTTGTGGTCTTTTTATAAATTTAACCTTGTTGTTAGGATGGAAAAAATGTGGGGTTTGGACAAGCTGACATTTGGAATATTAGTTGGAGGAGTGGCTTTTTATATGGTGGAAGTTGCCAACAGTTTGATAATGAAGAAAAACGGCAAATCCCTGTTTCCGTATCAGAGAGTTGTTTTTAGTTTGGGGACAGTTGCCCTGCTATCGATAGTTGATTACATTTTGATCGGATATTATATATGAAGAAATTTTTTAAATCTGGCAAACTGATTAAAGGTGCTTTTTTGGTTGCACTGATTGCCGCCACGTTTTTAGCGGGAGTGCTGTATGCAAAAGTGGACACCTTAAAAACCGGTGGGACAATTAGTAAAAATCAGGGTAAAGAAGTTGATAAGGAGAAAGTTTTACCCGAAAAAGGATTTGATTTGCCGATTAGCTTTGGAAATTTAGGTCCGCAGTTAATTGAGGCCGGAGTTATTGATAAAGAAAAATTTATTGAAACGGTCAATCTTAACAGCGACGAAATTAGGATTTTAACGGAGGGCACCGATGGATCCATAAATATTAATGCCGACAACAGTCAGTTTGTGGTTGATCTCCTTTGGGCGATCGGATTGGCACAAAAAAGTAATGCCTATACCGATGGACCCATGGGCACCGATTACAAAAAGGATGTAGCAAATTTCTCTTCAACTGCAGGTTGGACTTTGTCAAAAACGAAAGCTGTCGATTATCTGGGTAAATTTGAACTTTTTAACTTAAGTCCCGAGCAGCAAAAGAGGGTAGAGGAAATTGCCAAAAATGTTTATAGACCCTGTTGTGGTAACTCAACCTGGTTCCCGGATTGCAATCATGGAATGGCCGCTTTGGCTGCAATTGAAATGATGGTGGCTCAAAACCTGTCCGATGAGGAGATTTATAAAAACATATTAAAACTCAATTCCTTCTGGTTTTCCGGAACCTATCTGACAACCGCTCAGTACTTCGCCAATAAAGGTGTTTCTTGGGACAAAGTGGATGCCAAGAAGGTGTTGGGTGCGGAGTTTTCCTCTTCGCAAGGCGCAGCCCAAATATCAAGAGAGGTTACACCGCAAGAAGGTAGTGGCGGAGGATCCGGTTGTGGAGCATAATAAAAGTTGACAAAGGGGGTGAGACAAATGAAATTAAAAGTAACTGCCTGGGCAAACGCGTCGGCCATCGTAACAGGAGTTGTCTATTTAGTTTGCTCTTTCGGGGTCAGTGCTTTCCCGGCTTTTTCCAAATCTTTGGCTCAAAGCTGGTTCCATGGTTTTGATTTTAATACCATTTGGAATGTTGCACCCCGAGGCAATTTTGTTTTGGGATTAATCTCGGCCGTTGTCGGGACGTGGCTGGTAGGATGGGCTTTTGCCTGGACCTATAATAAACTAGTAAAATAATGACTGATAGCCAAGAATTGATAAAAGATGTGGTTTGCGGGATGGTCAAGCCCAAGAGCCAGTTTAATTTTTCCTCGCAATTTGACGGGAAAATTTACTATTTTTGCTCACAGGGCGATAAGGATCTCTTTGATGCACATCCCAAACACTGGATTCCGCAAGGGGAGGAGGACAATCTAAAGTAATCATGGATAAAGTAAAAGTAATAGTAAGTACTGTTGGTGTTTTATTAATCGTTTTTATTTATTGGTTTTTCTTTAAAAAGAAAGACATTGTTGCTGTGACCAAAGAAAGTGGGGATATTATTGTTGATGGAGGATACAAGCCAGGCATAATAAAAATCAAAAAAGGGCAAAAAACAACAATTTCTATTTTAAGAAAAGACCCCAATACCTGTTTGGAGGAGTTTATTCTGCCTGATTTTAAAATCAGCAAATACTTGCCCCTTAATGAAAAAGTCGAAATTGAAATTACTCCTGAGAAGTCCGGTGAATTTCCTTTTCACTGCGGAATGAACATGTTTCATGGGAAGGTAATAGTTGAATGAAAAAAAAGTCATATCCTATTGTCGGCATGCATTGTGCTTCCTGCGCAAAACTTATAGAAAGAAGTCTAACCGCCACTCCCGGAGTAATTGCTGCCAATGTCAATTACGGCAGTGAATCGGCAACTGTCGAGATGGAAGAAGGAGTGAGTGATGCGGAAATCAAAAAAGCTGTTCAAAATGCGGGATACAGCCTGGCTGAGGAGGAGAACGACAAGGAAGAAATTAAAAAAGAACAATTAAAAAAATTAAAATCGAAAGTTATTATTACGGGGGTTTTGGCCGTATTGATAGTTTTGGGGAGCTTTCCAAGCATATTTAAGATTAGTTTTAATCCGCTCCTCCTTTTGGTTCTCGCGACCCCGGTTCAGTTTTGGTCGGCAAAAGAATTCTATCTTGCAACCTGGTCCGGGCTTAAAAACAGGGCTGCCAGCATGGATACCCTTATTGTGATAGGAACAACCGCAGCCTATGGCTATTCACTTTATTCACTCGTCTTTGGAGGTGAGATGTATTTTGATACGGCCGCCGTGATTATAGCCCTGATACTTCTTGGGAGGTATTTGGAAGCAATGACAAAAGCCCACACCTCAGACGCACTAAAGAAACTATTGGGTCTTCAGGCAAAAACTGCACGGGTTATTCGGGAGAGTAATGAGATTGATATTCCAATTGAAGAGGTTGAGGTTGGAGATAAGATACGCGTTCGTCCGGGAGAAAAGATTCCTGTAGACGGGATAATTACCGAGGGTTCGACTTCAATTGATGAATCCATGGTTACGGGAGAGTCTATGCCTGTCGAAAAAATAAAGGGAGATATTGTAATTGGCTCCACTATAAACAAGAACGGGTCAATTATCTTCAAGGCTACAAAAGTAGGTAAAGACACCATGCTTTCCCAAATCGTAAAAATGGTTGGTGAAGCACAATCTTCCAGAGCCGAAATTCAGCGCCTGGCGGATGCCGTTTCTTCATATTTTGTACCCATTGTTTTAATGCTTGCTGTAGCCACCTTTATTGTCTGGTTTGACATTGGGGTATTTAGCCAATCGTTGATAAACATGATTGCGGTTCTCATTATTGCCTGTCCCTGTGCCATGGGTTTGGCTACACCCACGGCTATTATGGTGGGTGTAGGGCGTGGAGCCGAAAGGGGAATTTTAATTAAGGACGCCCAGAGTTTGGAAGTTGCCTATAAAATAAAATCAATAATTTTTGATAAAACCGGAACTCTAACCAAAGGTGAGCCCCAAGTAACCGATATTTCCGGAGATAAAAATACGCTTCAGATAGCAGCCAGTCTTGAGGTGGGATCGGAACACCCCCTGGCGGAGGCAATCGTTTCGGAGGGCAAAAGGCAAAATGTAGGCCTCGAGAAAGTAAAAGATTTTAAAGCAATTACGGGAGAAGGGATCGAGGGGTTTATTGGAGATAAAAAATATTTCTTGGGCAAACCCGCGGAGAGAACCAAAGAGGTGGAGGAATTGGAGGAACAGGGAAAAACAGTGGTCAGCCTTATTTCGGA
>DAHVYL010000041.1 GCA_027327685.1 Candidatus Woesebacteria bacterium | reverse complement strand
CCGTCTCTCTCGGACTTCTTTTTTTGGGTACCGAAAAAACCACATCCATAGATTCAAATTTGATATCTGCAATGTCCCCTATCATCATTGCCGTTGCCGGAACCTTCTTCCTTAAAGAACATATCACTAAAAGGGAAAGCCTGGGAATCCTCATTGCCCTTACCGGAACACTTATCACCGTGATTGAGCCGATTCTTAAATTTAATGACGGTTTTACCGGACTTACCGGAAATCTTTTGGTGCTTGCCTCAGTGATAGTCAGTGCGGCCACGGCAATTCTGGCAAAAATGCTTCTCAGGGACGAAGTTGATGCTGTCTTTGCAACCAACGCCTCTTTTATCATGGGTTTTTTGACAATGCTGCCTTTTTCACTTCCTCAGATTCTAAATTCCGGATTTGGAATCATAACCTCCGTTCCCATAGGCTACCATTTGGGTGTTTTATATATGGCGCTTTTGTCCGGAACCTTGGCATATTTTCTTTGGCACAAAGCGGAAAAAACAATTGAAGTCGGCGAGGTCAATCTTATAGCCTATCTCTATCCCATTTTCGGAGCGCCTCTTTCAGTTTTGTGGCTCAAGGAAAAAATCAGTACTCCTTTTGCCCTCGGCGGGGTTATTATCATCATCGGCGTTGCCCTTGCCGAATGGAAGAAAAGAAGATATAATTGAAGCTATATGAAGGCTGCAATTCACCCAAAATGGTTTCCCGAGGCAAAAGTAACTTGTGCCTGCGGCAACGTGTTCGCAACAGGAGCAACCGTTCCCGAAATTCACGTTGAGGTTTGCTATGCATGTCACCCTTTCTACACGGGACAAATGAAATTTGTGGATACTGCCGGGCGTGTTGACGCTTTCAAGGCCAAAATGGCCAAGGCCACAAAACATATTACCAAGTCCGAGAAAAGAACAGCCAAAAAACTTAAGAAACTTCAGGAAGAAGCCGCCAGACCGGAATCTCTTGCCGAACTGCGTTCAAAGGCTTAAATCTGCGTCTTGGCAATTCTAATGGAAAATAATAACCAAACGGCCTACTTGGAAATCAGAGGTGCAACAGGAGGAGACGAGGCCAAACTTTGGGGATCCGATCTTCTGAGAATGTACATCCGTTTTGCCGCCAAGAAAGGCTGGAGAGTACTTCCGGTCAGCGATAACACTATCAAAATTTCCGGGCAGGGTGTCTTTGATACCCTTAAAAACGAATCCGGGGTCCATCGTGTCCAGAGAGTGCCGACAACCGAAAAAAGGGGCAGAATTCACACTTCGACCGCAACCGTTGTTGTTCTTCCCGAAATCAAAGAAAGCGAAATTCAAATTAACCCCAATGATCTGGATTGGCAATTTACAAGAGCGGGAGGACATGGCGGACAAAACGTCAATAAAGTTTCAACTGCCGTAAGACTGGTTCACAAACCAACCGGTACCGTCGTAGAAGCCCGCGAGGAGCGCTTTCAGGAGCAAAACCGGCAGATAGCCCTTTCTCTTTTAAGAAGCAGACTTTGGGAGCGCCGGGAAGCCGAAAAAATGAGAGAGGTTGCAGGCTACCGGTCGGTCATAGGACGCGGCATGAGAGCTGAAAAAATACGTACCTACAATTTTCCCCAGGATAGAGTTACTGACCACAGAATCGGAAAAAATTGGGGAAAGCTTGAATTGATAATAGACGGCGAACTTGACCGTGTGATTGAACTTACCAAAAATATTCAGTAATTATTGCCCCGCCTCCCCGAGAGTCACTTTTATGTTTTTGGTTTCTCCCCTTCTCCAGATATCGAGAGAAAGAGTTTCTCCCGATTTTTTACCGGAAATAATTTTACTTAAAGTTTCACTGTCCTCTCCTACTGTGCTTCCGTCAATTTTATAGACTATATCCCCAGCCTCTATCCCGAATTTTTCGGCCGGAGAGGTCGGGATTACACTGACTATGTATATGCCTTGGGGAACGTTATTAAGAAGCGCTACCTGCTGTGAAACCACCTGGTATTCAACTCCAAGATAGGCCCTGGTAGGAAACTTGCCTGATGATCTGAAGGTGTCCAAAGCTTCCTTAACCGTGTTTATGGGAATCGCAAAAGCAATATTGTTGGCTCCTTCCGCAACTGCCACGTTTATCCCTATTACCTGTCCGGCAGAGTTAAGAAGGGGGCCTCCCGAGTTTCCGGGATTTATGGCCGCATCAGTCTGAATGACATTATCCAGCCTCTCCACATATCCCCGAAAACTTCCGCCCGCGTCGATCCCCCGCCCGAGTCCTGAAATCACTCCTGTTGTGACTGTATTTCTGAATTCTCCCAAGGCAGTTCCTATGGCAATTACAAATTGTCCTACCTGCAAATTTGAGGAGTCTCCCAACTCAACCGGAATTAAACCGGAAGCTTCTATTTTAACGACTGCAATGTCATTGCCGGGATCCCTATTTATTTGCGTAGCGTCATAGGTCCTTCCGTCCGAAGTAGAAATCTTATAAGTCAGAGTAGTATCTGCAACCACATGCTTATTGGTTACTATCAGGCCATCGGCCGAAACAATAAATCCGCTTCCTATATCCTGAGGAGAACCTCCCTGGGTCCCTTTTTCAAAACCTCCAAAAGGAGAGAATTGAATTACCTGCCTGACGGGCTCTACCGCCGATATGGTTACTACCGAAGGCCCAACCTTTTTGACAACATCGATAACATCGCTTTCTTCGGTGATTATTCTTTCCCGGATGCCACCCGACGGCCTGGGGAAGAATTTATCCAGAGGCTTAAATCCAAAAAGTCTGTCGGCTGCGGCACCCGAGGCTAAGGCGGCAGCAACTACCGTAAGGATAGCTACCCCTATCAAAATTTTTTTAGACAGCGAACTTTTCATTCCAATAAATTTTTCATTCTGATAAAAATTTCATTCTGATAAATTACTGAAAAAGTTTAATGGCTGCGTTAAGCTGTACATCCTCAGCTCCACCATTCAGATTAGAAATCTCAATATCGGGAGTTAAGCCTTTTTCGTGAATCCAGGTTCCCTTGGGAGTCAGCCATTTTGCGGTGGTAACATGAATTCCGCTTCCGCCGGCCATATCAATAGGTTCCTGAATGGTGCCTTTTCCGAAACTTTTATCCCCGACCAGTTTTATCTCTTTATTGTCTCTGAGTGCACCAGAAAGAATCTCGGATGCTGAAGCACTGCCTCCGTTTATGAGAACTACTGCCTTGTATTTTTCCAGTCTGGGTAGGGAGCCGGATTTATATTCTTGTTTTGATCCGTTCCCGCTTTGTTGAATCACCACAGTTGTTCCCATCGGAAGAAAATCCGATGCCAAATCAATTGCCGCCTGCATATATCCGCCTGGGTTATTTCTAAGATCGATAATTATCCCTTTTGTGTCACCGCCAAGAATCTCGGAAACTACCTTATTCCATTCGCTTTTGGTTTCCGCACCGAATTCACTCACTTTGACAACGGCTATATTATTTCCGTCTCCCGCCCAAGTTAGAGTAACCGAAGGAACATCTATTTTTTCTCTCGATATTTCCACGACAATGGGATCTTTGACTCCCTCACGTACCAATGTTAGAGTTACTTTGGTCCCGGCAGTGCCGCGGATATAGGTAACGGCTTCGCTTGTACTGATGCCGGAACTGTCGATACTTAAGTTCTTGGCTTTATCAGCAATCCTGACTATGTAGTCCCCCGGTTTTATGCCGGATCTTTCCGCGGGGGTACCGGGTAAAGGCGCAATTACCACCAAGCGCCCGTCTTTATAGCCTATTTCAATTCCCACTCCGCTAAAGGATCCGCTCAAGTTGTCGTTGACAATTTTATTTTGTACCGGCGGAAGAAATGTTGTGTAAGGGTCCCCCGCTGAGGCCACCATTCCCTGAATTGCACCGTAAACCATTTGGGAAGGGACAAGTTTGGATTTATCGTAGTACTTTTGGGTCATAATATCCCAGGTTTCCCAAAAAAGGCCCATGTCGACATTTTTATCGGCAGGAACTTGCCTGCTAAAAGTCACCTCGAGTGCTTTTGTTATTTCCGCTTTATACCCCTCCACCCCCAGGTAATAACCTCCGGCAAAAACACCGATCAGAATAAGTGCGGAGAGTATGATTTTTCTGGCTTTCAAAAAGTTTATCCTTCCGGACATAGTCTACATATTAACCCGAAGAGTACCCTGACTCAAGACTTAAATTTCGGGAGTATAGAAAAGAAGTGCAAGGTGTCTTGCTCTTTTAATGGATAGCGAAATTCTCCTCTGGTGCTTGGAACAAATACCGGTTCTGTCTTTTCCCAGTATTTTTCCACGGTCATTCATGTACTTTGCCAATGTGTCGACCTCTTTGTAATCCGGTTCCAGCCTGCCTTTACAAAAGGGGCAATTTCTCGGAACTACTATTTCTATCTGTTTTCTTCTTTTTCTGGTGTCTTTTTTCTTTGCCATGTTTTTAATTTAAATTAAGAATTCTTAAAACGGAATGTCTTCCTCTCCGGGTTCATCCTCTTTTACATCCTCTTTTTTATCTTCTTCTTTATCTTTCTTTCCTTTTTTTTCTACGCTTTTGGCAGGAATCTCATCGGGAGAAACCTGAGGCTCCATCCCCGGTTCCGGAATTTCTATTGCCTCACCGGCACCCTCTTTCTTATCCAAAATAACCATGTCGTTTATCACCACTTCTGTTCTTTGTTTTTGAGTGCCGTCCTGACCCTGCCAACTTCTGGTTGAAAGGCGTCCCTCTACGTAGACTTTCCTGCCCTTTTTCAAAAGCTGGGCACAAATTTCGGCCAATTTATTCCAGGCGACTATGTTATGGAAATCGGCTTCTTCTTTTTTCTCACCGCTTTTGGCAGTCCAGCTTCTATTGGTGGCGACACCAAAAGTACAAACGGCGGTCCCCTGTGGGGTATAACGCATTTCGGGATCCCGGGTGAGATTGCCTATCAACATTACTTTGTTTAAACTTTTAGCCATGTTTTATGATTTGATCAGTAAGTATCTGATTATATCACTGTCAACTCTCAGCTTTTCGTTCAACTGTTTAACGGTAGCCGGATCAAGTTCAAGCTCAAAAAAGAGGTAAAGTCCCGTCTCGCTTTTTCCGATTTTATAGGCAAGATCCTTCACTCCCCACTCTTTAGATTCTTTAATCGAGCCTTTAAAAACGGTCAGTATTTTTTCCAAAGTCTCGATAACTTTCTTCTTTTTGGCAGCTCCCGTCTTGCCGTCCAAAACTATGGTTAATTCGTATTTATTCATCGCCTGTAATTATAAATTAGAAACTGAATTTTAGCAATTAGAACCTGAGGCTAGGCTCCGATCTTAAACTCCACCACTTCCCCGTCTTTCATGATATAGTCCCGCCCCTCGCTTCTTACTTTTCCGGCATCACGGGAAGCTTTCCAACCGCCAAGCGTCACGAAATCAGGAAAAGAGGCAATGTCCGCCTTGATGAATTTTTTAATGAAGTCCGTGTGGATCACTCCGGCCGCTTCCTGAGCATTGATCCCATTCTTAATAGTCCAGGCTCTGACTTCTTTCTCCCCCGCCGTCAAAAAGGTTATCAGCCCGAGAGTGGTAAAGGCTTTCCTGATTAAACGCTCAAGGCCCGACTTCTCAACTCCCAAATCGGCCAAATATGCTTTTTGGTCCTCGGGTGAAAGTTCCGAAAGTTCCGCCTCTGTTCTGGCAGAAATTATGACTATCTGATTTTTATCTACTCCCAGCTCCTCCGCATATTTCTCTTCAAGACTATCGGAATTTTTCAAGTCAGCCTCGTCCACATTCAGTACTACCAGAAAAGGTTTCTTGGAGAAAAGGGGAAGGTTTTCAGGATCCTGTTCTTTCTTTTTTTTGTGGTTTTCGATGGTTTCCGCATCCGCCAAATCAAGCTCCAACCTTAAAACTTCCAAATCGGTTTTGGGATCTTTTACCCCCTGCCTGATAACATCGGGGTCTGTGAAGGCTCTTAAAACGTAGCAGATTGCACTTACCTCCCTGATGTGGCTTAAAAATTTATTTCCCAGTCCTTCGCCTTTACTGGCTCCGGCAATTAGTCCTGCAATATCCACAAATTCAACAGTTGCCGGTACAATAGGGGGAGGCTCCACCATCTTCTCCTCATTTTTGGTCACTTCGGCAAGTTTATCCAGTCGGGCATCGGGAACGGGAACCACTCCGATATTCGGTTCTATTGTCGCAAAAGGAAAGTTGGCAACATATGCCTGCTGCTTTTTGAGAAGAGCATTAAAAAGTGTGGACTTCCCCACATTTGGTAGACCGACGATACCACAGCTTAAAGATGACATGACTATAGTTTAACACTTCAGGCATAATTTGTGCTTACTAAATAATCGATCGACTTAAAGAGTCTTGGCAAATCCTTTTTATAATCAACTTCTGAAACTTTGACTGGATTCTCTCTTAAATAGCATTTTCCACCTTCTTTTACAAAATCTAAAGGATAAAACTCAACCCAACTTTTAAGGGAGTCTCTCTTC
>DAHVYL010000040.1 GCA_027327685.1 Candidatus Woesebacteria bacterium | reverse complement strand
AGCGTACCCTGGTTGATCTTTCTTCAGGTTCTATATGTACATCCGAAGCCCTACTTTTGATGGCAAAATCAAGTATTTGACTGACAATCTGGGCAATTTTTTCTTCCCTGATAAAGCCCCCTTTAGTTTTTTCTAATGATTCCAACTCTTCTTTTTCCGGAGTGACATCCTTCATTGCAGCCGTTACTTCCTGAGTAAGAGTGGTGGAATAGCGGGTTTGAATAAAATCCTCTATTTGCTTGGGAAGTGCCGCCTGGGGTTTTATATGTAAACCGGTTTTTTGTTCGATAAACTCGATAGTCGAAAGGTCCAGGGGGTCGCTCATTGCCAAGGTCATGCTTTTATCTTTGGCATCGACCCCTATCGGAAAAACTTTAAAGCGCTCGGCAACTTCTGAGGGTAGAGCTGCTAAAGCCGCAGGAGCTACGGGGGTGGTGCTAAGATCTACAAACGGAATGTTGTAAAGCTGGGACTTTGCCTGAACAAGCTTTTCCTCGGAAACCATTTGCCCTTTCCTTATAATATCTTCCTGGGGGGAACCGCTTTGAACTTCGGCCAATTTTATCTGTTCGGCCCGTGCGGCATCAAGCGCTCCCAGGCCGACTAAAATATCGGCAAGGGTGGGAGGAGATCCGTTTGCTTGATTTTGGACAGATTGGACAGTGGGCATATCTTTAGCTCTCCATATATTATCACCTAAAGTTATGGTTGTATCAAGATCCCTCTTGACCTTTTTCTTTCTACCTTCTACCTTGTAGCTACAATGCACGCATACCTCTTTATAGGACAGGGGGTGGAAAAAGATCAGGTGTCCATAACCGGCTTGGCCAAAAAACTTCACGCCAGGGTAGTGGAGTTTCCGCTCCTAAAAATCGGGGATGTCAGGAACTTAAACGATTTGATAAGACTGAGTTTTAAGGAACCAACCCTCATCGTTTGTCAAAATATTCACCAGGCGGGTGAGGAGGCTTTGAACGCTTTCCTGAAAAATCTGGAAGAACCTCAGGAGAATATTTATTTTGCCTTGACTGCTCCGTCGGCCAGAAAAGTTTTACCGACAATTGTCTCACGATGCCAAATAATCAAAGTAGTTAACCGTCAAGTTTCGACTTTTGACGGGCAGGAAATTGAAGGTTTTTTAAAAATGAGTCTGGGTCAAAAACTTTCCTACATAGACAAAATCAAGGATAGGGTAAAGGCAATAGAATTTACCGAAAACATGGTCAGTTTTGTACATAGAAGCCTGCACGAAAATAGGTTAAAATATAGTATCGGGGAGGGGTATATCAGGCCGGCTTTAAAAACTCTGTCTAGACTAAAAGCCAACGGCAATGTAAATTTACAGTTGTCAAACTTGGTAATTCAAATATCAAATATTGAAGTTTAAATCTATGAAAAACAACGACTACACGGCGGAGCAAATCCAAGTTCTTGAAGGACTTGATCCTGTCAGGAAAAGACCCGGAATGTATATCGGTTCAACCGACGCAAGGGGGCTTCATGAGTGTTTAAGAGAAATTGTCGACAATTCCGTAGACGAAAGTTTTGCCGGAATCTGCGACACGATCTGGGTATCACTCAATAAAGACGGCTCGGCAACCGTGAGGGATAACGGCCGCGGCATTCCTGTCGAGACACACAAAAGCGGCGTTTCGGCTCTTGAGCTGACCATGACCAAACTGCATGCCGGCGGTAAATTCGGCGGCGGCGCCTATAAAGTCTCGGGAGGTCTTCACGGAGTGGGGGCTTCCGTGGTTAACGCCCTTTCTTCATATTTCAGAGTTGTTGTTTTAAGAGACAATAAAGCGTATTACCAGGAATACCGCCGCGGAAAACCCGTTAAAAAAGTCGGAGAAACCGATCAGGAACAGCTCGATAAATGGTTTCCCGGCGAGTGGAATATTAAGCTCGGCAAGGGTCAAACAGGTACGATTACCACTTTTATTCCCGACAAGGAAATTTTCGGAGACATAGTACTTGAAAACAATAAAGTTAAAAACCTCCTGAGGGATCGCGCCTATCTCATCGCCGGACTTACTTTCCATTTTGTCGACGAAAATGACGGGGATGCGGCAACTTTTTATTTTGAGGGGGGTATCAAGTCCCTGGTTGCCCACAGCAATCGCGGTAAAAACGTTTTGACAAGTACTGTGTATGTTTCAAAATCGGATGAAAACATTTCCTGCGAAGTTGCTTTGCAGTATTCGGATTCTTTTAACGAAAATGTCAAAGGATTCGTAAACGGAATTTATACAACGGACGGGGGAACCCATGTGACAGGCTTCAGAATGGCTTTAACCCGCTCCATCACCGAATATTACAAGCGCATACAAAACGGAAATGGAAAAGATGATGCAACATTCACGGGAGATGATATGAAGGAAGGATTAACGGCAGTAGTCTATATCAAAATGCCTTCGGAAGCCCTCCAATTCGAAAGTCAGACAAAGGCAAAGCTGAATAACCCCGAAATCCAGGGATTCGTGGCAGCAGCCGTTAAAGAGGGACTGGATACGTACTTTGAAGAACATCCTGCCGATGCCAAAAAGATTGTTGAAAAAGTCATGCTTGCAGCCCGTGCCAGACTCGCTGCACGCGCAGCAAAAGATGCGGTCTTGAGAAAAGGGGCTCTTGAAGGAGCAAGTCTTCCGGGAAAACTTGCCGATTGTCAAAGCAGCGACGCGGAAGTGTCGGAACTATATATAGTCGAGGGAGATTCGGCAGGTGGATGTTTTTCGGGGGACACTAAAGTCGCTCTTACCGACGGAAGAAACGTATCCTTTGAAGAACTTGTCAAAGAGGATAGCAAGGGAAAAATCAATTACTGCTACACAATGAGTAAAGAGGGCTCCATCGAAATTGCACAAATAAAAAATCCCAGAGTTACAAGAAGAAACGCCGATGTTGTCAAAATAGTTTTGGATAATGACGAGGAAATCGTCTGTACTCCCGACCATCTTTTTATGACCAGATCCGGAAAATATGTAAAAGCCAAAGATATAACTCCGGATATTTCATTAATGCCTTTAAGAAAACAGTTGTCAAAAATGGGTAAAAGTGTTGTTGCTTTAGAAGAGAAGGTTGATGTCTACGATTTGGAAGTGGAAAAAACCCACAACTTTGCTCTAGCTTCAGGAGTATTTGTCCATAATAGTGCCAAACAGGGACGTGATAGAAGGCACCAGGCTATACTTCCTTTGGGCGGTAAAATCCTGAATACCGAGCGTGCCCAGCTTGATAAAATTGTAAAGTTTGAAGAAATCAAAGATCTGATTATTGCCTTAGGGGGCGGGATAGGGGATTCCCTAAACTATGATAAGCTCAGATATCACAGAGTTATCATCATGACGGATGCCGACGTTGACGGAGCCCATATCAAAACTTTACTTTTGACTTTCTTTTATAGACACATGCCGGAGATTATAAGCCGTGGATTTCTCTATATTGCACTTCCTCCGCTTTTCAGAGTTCAGATCGGAAAGGAAGTTTCCTATGCATATGATGAAACAGAACGGGACAAGATTATTGCCGAACATAAAGATTCAAAGTCTTCGGTACAGCGCTACAAGGGTTTGGGAGAAATGAATCCGACACAGCTTTGGGAAACAACTATGGACCCTGCCAAAAGAACACTTAAAAGAGTCGGTGTCGATGATGCCGAAGCAGCCAGCAATATGTTCGAGATGCTCATGGGTGAAGAAGTTCCTCCAAGGAAAAAGTATATCCAGACTCACGCAAAATTGGCAAATCTGGATATTTAACCTTTTCTTTTATCTACTCATTGAAACGGCTGCCAACGCAAAAACCAACATGGACAGAACTATCAGTAAAATGCTGAGTCTATTGTCCACTTTTTTATTCAGAACGCGTTTTTTAGCAGCCTTCCTAACAGTCTTTTTTGATTTTGCCATCGATAATCACCTCCAGACCCTTACACATCCAGTATTGTCTTAGAGGAAAGTTTGTGTCAAGAGGAATTGGGAACCCTAAGTAAATAGTAAACCCGCTTTTTCATATCGCCGCGCCTGTAAGAGGGGAGAGAGGGATCCTCATATGTGCAGTGTTTTTCTACTTTTATATTTTTTGGGGGGATTCCGCAATTCTCCAATTGATCCTCCGCAACCTTGGCTAAATCCAAAAACATTTTTCCTTTGGTGTGCCTAACGGCATCGGGATATTCGAAAAACCTGGCGGCAACACCCCCCTTGACTTCATAGTGCTTCTGGCAAATATGGGGGCCTATTTCTGCCTGTAAATTTTCTGGTTTAACCGAAAAATTTTTAATCATCAAGTCAACCGCATTTTTGATAATTTTCCCATCAAGACCGCGCCAACCGGCATGGACCAATCCGATACTACCGGTAACAGAATCAAAAAGGGCAAGGGGAATACAATCCGCAACAGATATTGTTAAAAATATTTCGGGATCATTCGTCAAAAGCCCGTCGCAACTGTCGATAGACCTGCCTGCATCTTTTTTGGAAACCCCGGTAACACGGTTTCCGTGTGTCTGAATCATACCGACTTCGTTTTTTCCGGAAAGTTTTGATCTTTGTGATAAAAGGATCATCTTGATTATTCCAAATTCTATCATTAAAATACCAATCATGAACTTTCTTTTGGCTGCATCTTTTGCAGGACTTGCCGCCATTATCTACGGCGCGGTCCAAACCGTAAGAATTTTAAAACTCCCCAAAGGAACTCCCGATATGGTTGCTATCTCAGACGCAATTGCTGAGGGTGCACAGGCATATCTCAAAAGACAATACAAAGTGGTCGGAGTTATTTCGATTGTGATTGCGGCGGTTCTTTTCTTCACTCTTGGAAAAATGTCAGCCCTGACATTTATTATCGGTGCTGTTTTTTCGGCACTTGCAGGATTTGTGGGAATGAATGTCGCAGTACGGGCCAATGTCAGAACCAGCGAAGCAGCTAAAAAGGGTCTGCAAAAAGCTTTAACTGTGGCTTTTGACGGCGGAAGCGTAACGGGGCTTTTGGTTTCCGGTATGGCGCTTTTGGCGGTAACCGGAACTTATTTTTTGATCACAGGATATGACAATGGCAACTTGATACCTCTTGTTGCCCTGGGCTTCGGAGGATCTTTAATTTCCGTTTTTGCCAGACTCGGCGGGGGAATCTATACCAAAGGAGCCGATGTGGGTACTGATATGGTCGGAAAAGTCGAAGCGGGGATTCCGGAAGACGATCCCAGAAATCCGGGGGTTATCGCCGACCTGGTGGGAGATAACGTCGGGGATGACGCCGGAATGGCAGCTGACCTTTTCGAAACTTACGTTGTCACTTTGGTTGCGGCAATTCTCATAGGCAAATCGGCATCCTTACCGCTTGCAATCGGGGGAGCCGCCATTATCGCATCAATTTTTGGAACGTTTTTTGTGAGGCTCGGAAAGAAAAAGGAAATTATGCTGGCTCTTTATAAAGGGCTTGCTGCAGCTTCAATTCTGGCAGCTATCATTTTCTATTTTATCTCCCCATCCTTAAACATTTACTTCACAACCTTGATCGGGATAGTTGTAACTTTCGGAATGGTTGTCATCACTGAATATTTCACTTCTAAAGGTTCTGCCCCCGTACAAAATATTGCCGAAGCCTCAACCACGGGACACGGAACAAATATTATTGCCGGTCTTGCAAATTCAATGAAGTCAACTTTTGCACCCATTATTTTAATTTCGGCGGCTACTCTGGGGGCATTTGCTCTTGCCGGACTTTACGGAATTGCCATTGCCGCCATGTCCATGCTTTCTCTAACCGGAATTGTTGTGGCTATCGATGCATTTGGACCAATCACGGATAACGCCGGCGGAATTGCGGAAATGACCAATCAACCGGAAAAGGTCAGGGATGTAACGGATGCCCTAGATGCTGTGGGCAATACCACTAAAGCCGTAACCAAAGGTTATGCTATTGCATCGGCTGGCCTTGCCGCATTGGTTCTTTTTGCCAGTTTCACCGAGGCAATCGGTATAAACTTCACTTTCTCGCTTTCCGATCCGAAAGTTTTGGTAGGACTCATTATAGGAGCCTCTCTTCCGTATGTTTTTGCCGCCTATGCAATGGAGGCAGTCGGACATGCTGCAAAGTCAATTGTTGAAGAGATAAGGCGTCAGTTCAGGGAAATCAAAGGAATCATGAAGGGCATCGCCAAACCGGAATACGGAAAAGCTGTGGATATTGTCACCAAAGCAGCTTTAAAGGAAATGATTCTGCCGGCAGCCATTCCCGTAGTTGCCCCGATTTTGATCGGTGTGGTCTTAGGCCCGTCCGCTCTCGGAGGACTTTTAATGGGTACTATTGTCACGGGTCTTTTTGTCGGAATTTCAATGACTACCGGAGGAGCCGCCTAGGACAATGCCAAAAAGTATATTGAATCGGGCAAGTTCGGCGGCAAGGGAAGCGATGCCCATAAAGCGGCCGTTACCGGAGATACTGTCGGGGATCCCTACAAAGATACCGCAGGGCCTGCTCTTAACCCAATGATTAAAATTGTAAACATTGTTGCCCTACTTCTTGCACCCTTCCTGATTTAA
>DAHVYL010000003.1 GCA_027327685.1 Candidatus Woesebacteria bacterium | reverse complement strand
TGCCCCATTGGCCAGTTGAATCTGCAATCCTGGCTGTGCATTAAGCTCCAGAACCATTGGACCTTTTTCCGGATGGATCACAATATCTACCCCCACATAGCCCAAATGCGAAACTTCTTGGGCCCTAACTGCAGTTTCCAAAACCCCGTCCCAACCGGGTATTTTTATCCCCCGAAGCTTCCTCTCAGTACCGGGTTTGAACACAATTTCCTCACCATGCCAAATAGCTTTTGTTGTTATCCCTGTAGCAATATCAACTCCAACTCCGAGAGCTCCCTGGTGCAGATTGGCTCTCCCGCCGGACTCTTTGGTGGGAAGTCTGAGCATGGCCATTACCGGAATTTTATTAAAAATAATAATGCGTATATCGGGAGTGCCGCGATAGGCCCATCTTTTAAAAACCTTGGCCCGCCCCACATATTCCTGTATAAAGGCAACATCGGGAACATTCCCCATTGAATAGGCTCCTTCCAAGATATCCAATGTGTGAAGCTTAAGATCATCTGCCTTTATTCTTTCTTTTTGAGTAGTCAGCCATCCTCCGTCCTTGAGCCTCCTTTTTACGACAATAATCCCCTCTCCTCCCATACCACGGCTGGGTTTCAAAGCAAATTTTGGCGGAAGGGAATTCCAGTCAAATTCCATAACCTGCCTGGGATCGGTGAATTTTTTGTAAATTTTAGGATGGGCCACTTTTGCCTTTTTGAGTACTCTGGCTGACTGAATCTTGCTGTCGGCAATGTTTTTACCACGTTTGGTATTGTATTTATAGGCAAAAAGCTGAGTACGTGCATTTAGACCGAGAATGGATGAGACTTTCATAGAATGAGAGATTTTAATTTTTAATATTTAACTTTGTATAATTAACTCCGTATACTTAACTTCGTATATTTAACTTCGTATAAGTTTTCTAAAACGATAGAATTCCATGACCCTAAGGCCGGTGTACTTTCCAAGCACCAAGTCGGCGATGGCTACCAGGATTAAGGAAACCTCGGGCTTCAGAAGCACATACTCCCTTAACGGCTGAAGTGTAAGGAAAAGATATGAAATTAAAGATAAAATCAACGTTTCAAAAGTGAGATTGGCTGCCGTTTTGGCACTTTTTCCGAGCTGAACCCTGCTAAATTCCTCTGCCAGAAGAATCAGGATAAGCACGGCAAAGATTGAAACATTGGCCAGAGCCGGAAAAGAGAGAACCGGAGCCAAAAAGAGCACTCCCAAAACGGCAAAAACCACTGCCCAAAAGATAAACGACATTCTGGGAAGATACTGGAGTTTTATCTTCAATTTACGAAGTATCATACGGACAAGAGTTGAGACGGCAACGATAACCAGGAAAAGCCCTATTCCCACAACCGGGCCTGTAGCCACAAAAACAACTGAAAGAGCCGCAGGCAGGAAAATACCAAATCCCCTGATACCTACAACATTGCGCGAAAAAGCAATAACAAAAGTAACAATGGGCAAAAGAAGCAAAAGAACCAGTGTATTTGCGGGGACCCCGGCCTCGATTGCCCCTCTTGTAGCATATTTGATAGGATTAAACGGCCAAACGGGGCCAACCTTCTGATCCTCCAGAAGTTTTTCCAAAGGACCCAAAGATTCCGTACTTTTCTGGGTAATATCAACCGGAGGAGCCTCAGGAGTCGGTTCCAGAGTTGCGAGAGGCGTGGGAGTGGGTATCGGACTGGGGGTCACGGCCACCACAGGCAATCCCCCCGACACGGCCAAAACCAGAACCATAGCAAAGATCAAGCCAATTAGTTTTCGCATGGGAATAAAACTTTTTGAAAGTACGTATATTGTAGCACAAACCAACCTAAAAAGCTCCGGATAAGATATTTGCAACGCACCCAAAGTACTCCTTGAATCCCAACTTGAGTTGAGCTTATAATTGGCTTCGCCGCCGGTTCGACCCCGAAAGGGGCTTTGTGGCGTCTTACAAAATGTTAAAAATTATCAGAAGATTTTATTCGTTTGTCTGGAAACATAAGTGGTGGTTTATTCTGGCCATGATTGCCACCACTCTTGCCTACGTGTTTGAGCTTATCACCCCCTACTTTTTCAAATTGTTTGTAAATGCCCTGGAAAGCGGCAACACCGACTATCTTTACAGGTTGATCCTGATTTATATTGCCACCCAGTTTGCCGGACTTATATTTAGTAACCTCAAATACCTTTTAGGTGATATTGTTGCAGTTGACACCTCCATCGATATCAGAAGGTCGATATTTAAGTACGTCCAGGAACTGGATTTTTCTTTCCATTCCGGAAAAAGCACCGGAGCTCTAATCAGTGCCTTCAAACGCGGAGACAATGCTTTTTGGGGTCTTTATGACAGGCTCAATCAAAGAATGTGGGAGATCGTTATCGGATTTGCCGTTATGGGCTACTTTTTCATCCAAATCGACTACAGATTCATCCTCATATTTGTGGTTTCCTTCTTATTGACTTTGGTAGCTACCAAATACCTGGCCGGCAAGAACATCAAAACACGCAACGAGTTCAACGAATGGGAAGACGAAATATCGGGAATCATCACCGACAACCTTATAAATTATGAGACTGTAAAGCTCTTTGCCAAAGAAAGCTGGGAACAAAACCGTCTTAAAAACACGTTCAAAACATGGAAAAGATTCCTTTGGAGACATTTTTGGACTTATAGAATGATCGACATGAGCGTCGGGTCGCTCATAAACATTTCCATTTTTCTGGTCCTTTCCTTTTCCCTGAATCTGATAAAGGCAGGGGAAATCGGAATCGGAGATTTTGTATTAATAGTTAGCTATGTAAGCATGTTTTTCCCCAAACTTTTTGATCTGATTTACGGACTTCGCGAAATATCGACAAATCTTGCCGATATTAAAAAGTACTTTGAACTTCTGGATTATCAAGTTGATGTAAAAGATCCTGAAAAACCGATAAAAGTGGGCCACGTTTATGGCGAAATTATCTTTGATAACGTTAAATTCGCATACAAAAACAGGTTTAAAAGTGCAATCGACGGAGTCAACTTAAAAATTGAGCAGGGTCAGTCCGTGGCTCTGGTGGGACGAAGCGGTTCGGGAAAAACCAGTCTGGTTAAGCTTCTGATGAGGTTTTTTGATCTGTCATCAGGACAGATTATAATTGACGGCATCAATATCAAAGATTTTACAAAAGACACTTTAAGAGGATTTATCGGAATTGTCCCCCAGGAACCGATACTTTTCAATAATACCATTGCATACAACATCGGCTACGGAAAAGACAACCCGAAGCTATCCGAAATCAGGGAAGCTGCAAAAATTGCCAATATCGACAACTTTGTTCAAAGCTTACCTAAAAAATACGAAACCGAAGTCGGCGAACGCGGAGTCAAGCTCTCCGGAGGTCAAAAACAAAGATTGGCAATTGCAAGAATGATTCTTTCCGACCCCGATATTGTTGTTTTTGATGAGGCCACCAGTCAGCTTGACAGCGAATCCGAAAAACTTATTCAGGATGCTTTCTGGAAAGCCCGTGCCGGGAAAACTACCATAATTGTTGCCCACAGGCTTTCAACCATAATGCGCGCGGATAAAATAGTGGTTATGGAAAACGGGAAGATTAAGGAAACCGGAACCCATGAGAGTCTGCTTAAGAAAAAGAACTCACTCTATTCACACTTTTGGAATTTACAGATAAAACTGGACTGAGGATTCTATTCTTCTTTGCTTTGCATTCCCAAAAGCCAGAGTACGGCTTCCTTTTTGTAGCGTCTGTCTCCTCTCGAATTGATGCGGATTGCAGGAAGCTTTCCCCTTTTTCCCCATCTTTTAATTGTCAGGGGTGAAACTCTAAGAAGATCACTTACCTCGCGAACAGTTAAAAGATCCGGGAGGTCCTCCAACTTGATTTTCTTTTTAGTACTTTGATCCATTTTTATATTGTCCCCTGCCTAACGTCTATCTATCTTAGTCAGAAGATAACAAAGTAGTTCAGTGGTGTCAATAGTCAATTAGCCAAATTGGATCCAGGTTCAAATAATATAAATATAACGTATATGTTATACTGATGTTATGAAAAACTGGAGAAAGTGGGAAGATGTTAAAAAAGAATTGCTTAGTGATCCCAAAGTCAAAAAAGAATATGACAGGCTCGGGCCGGAATTTACCGTCATTTCCCAACTGATTGAGTTGAGGACCAAAAGAAAACTTACCCAAAAAGAGCTGGCCGACAAATTAGGCACAAAGCAATCCGCAATTGCCAGACTTGAATCGGGGCGCGGCAATCCCACTCTGGAATTCCTCCAAAAAACCGCCAGGGCACTGAATAAAAAACTGATAATCGGTTTTGAATGAAAAAAACGTAAACTATACTCCCAAATAAACTTCGATTTTATTTGCTTTTGCGCTTAAGATTCCTGTATCTATTTTAATTTCCTGCTTCTTATCCTTTGTTTGATGGATTATCAGGTTACCCTTGATCGTACATACGAAATTAGCATGATTAAAAAGTATGTCAAACGGACCGATTTCGTTAATCGAAGAAACTGCAAATACCGAACCTTCAAAAACTACTCCCTGCCTATTCCTAACTATTGCCGAGATTGTATCCATGATAGTCCTGACTATTTTTCTATCCCTCCGATAAAAAGCAGTTCATCCGGATCTTTGTTGTCATACCCTCCGGTTAAAATCTCGCCGACATTCTCCACTGTTTTGGCAAGCGGTACAAAAACTCCCTCTTTCCCTGTCTGCGCACTCACAACGAAGAAGGGCTGAGTCATGTAATTTTTAATCATCTTAGCTCTTTTATATATCGTTT
The DNA here is from genome assembly GCA_027327685.1 of Candidatus Woesebacteria bacterium. Classification (GTDB taxonomy): domain Bacteria; phylum Patescibacteriota; class Microgenomatia; order UBA8517; family UBA8517; genus UBA8517. The sequence goes on along the minus strand of DAHVYL010000003.1, from coordinate 9,730 downwards.
GGTTCTCGGGAGAAAGCTCGCCCTCACCCACCAGTGCAACCATTCTTTCAAGCTCGGAGGCTCTTTTAAGAACACTCAGGGCTTCGATTACCGCTTCGTAGTGTTTTGTGCCTACCTCGGAAGCACCCAGGATTGATGAGCTTGAAGATAGAATGTCCACAGCCGGAAATCTGCCTTCCTGATAAATATCGCGGGACAGACTAACAACCGAATCCAAATACGGATATATTGATTGGACCCCCTGATCGAGTGTATCGTCGGAGGGCACATAAATTGCCTCAATCGAACTAATGACTCCTTTTTTGGTCGAAACCAATCTTTCGTGGAAAGAGGCCATGTCGCTCGCCAGAGTCGGCTGATACCCGTCTTCCGAAGGGGTATTTGCAGTCAAAGTTGAAAGCTCGCTTCCCGCTTGAGCAAAGCGGAAGATATTATCTATGAAAAAAAGAACATTTTTGCTTTTTTCGTCTCTGAAATACTCCGCAACGGCCGCTCCGGCTTTCGCCGTAAGCATCCTCACTGCCGCATTTTGACCCATCAGGCCGTAGACCAGCGAGGTTCTATCCAAAACACCCCTATCGGACAACTCTTTGTGAAGTTCCTGACCTTCCCTTATTCTTTCCCCTACTCCGGCAAATACCGAGATGGCTTCTTTCCCTCCGTCTTTCGCAGAGGAGGCAAAAATATTATGCATCACTTCGGTAAGAAGGATTGTTTTACCGACCCCTGCTCCGCCGAAAATGCCCGTTTTGCCGCCTTTGACAAGAGGACTGAAAAAGTCGATCACTTTGATGCCCGTTTCCCAAATTTCCTTAGCTGTAGATAGTTCACTGTAGTCAATGTGATAATTAAAAATATCACGCTTTCCTTCAGTCTTAATTTCGCCATCTCCGTCAACGGGAGACCCAAAAATATCAATCACGCGTCCCAAAACCTTGTCGCCAACCGGAATTGACATTATTTCCCCCTCGGCTGTCACTTTCATTCCCCGACTCACACCATCCTCCCCTTTAAGGAGAAATACATAAAATCCGTTTTTGATCTTGGATGTTGAATAGATATATCCTACCGCACCGCTTTCAATTTTACAGACTTCATTGACAGTCGGCTTTTTTTCATCAAAAACTGCTTCCGCAACCGGTCCGACTACGGAAACGATCGTACCGATACTTTTTATATTCTTTGCCATCTTGCCGTCCTTTCTGTTTGTTTTTTCTGTTCCATCTTTTTTCTTATCCTTTTTTTCTCATTACCCATCTTATCAAGCCTGGAATCTATATTGTCAATTGTAAAATCAAGATGCATCAACCTGGCCGCATACTTTGCAAGCTGGTTTTCCTTAATCGAATTGTCAAAAATCGATACCGATATCTCCCTGGCAAATTTATTACCCACCTCTTCCACACTTGGCTCATAGATATGGATAAAACGTTTTTCGGCAATTTCTTTTTTATCCTTGCCGTCTATTCCATATTTTTGAATGTCGGGCCCGGAAATTGTGGAGCTGAGAGAATCCTGCCTGGCTATGCTTTTAAAACGGCCATGGAAAATGTATATTTTGGAATAGCCGGAAAGAAGTGAGAGAGTGCTTTCCAATTCCGTCTCATCAACGTCTTCTTTATCTCCGTCTATATCCAACTTCGTAAACTTAACCTCCGGCGCATAGGATTTGGTTAAGGCTACACCCAAGCCCCCGACAATGTAGGCATCCAGATTATTTTCTTTTACAAAATCGACAAAGGAAACCAGGATTTTGTCTATAAGGTCGCCATATAAACCTGTGTTTGCCGAAAGGAAAACGGCTGCAAATTTATTTTTACCCTCGAATGCGTTATCAAGATCAAGAGCCACCTCCTCGGAAAGCCTGGCCAAGCCTTCAAAATAGTCGCATGAGGCGGTAACCGTTTTTCTTATCCTTTGCATTTTGGCTGCGGCTATTTCTTCATAAACCTCCATCAGGCCTTTGATTTCGGACGTACTTTTTATGTCGGAAATTATGTATTTAAGGCTTTTCATTGCATTAATTTCAAACTACTTTAGTATCTCCTTTGTCCTTTCTATCTGCTCTTCGATGGAAACCTGCCTGAAATTGTTCTGTTTGAAAAATTCCCAAAGCTTCCTGCCTTTTTCCAAAGTTTGTCTGACCGAGTCCGTAACCTCGGGGCCAAATCTCAAAAATCTTTCCAGATCATTAACTCTTTTAAGAAGCTTCAAAATCTCCCGGGACATTTCCGCCAACTCTTTGGGCTGCGTTTGGTGCCCAACGCGGGTAACCGAAAGGAAAATGTTAACGGCCGGCCTGACTCCTTTGAAGAACAAATCGCTATCAAAAAATATGTGTCCGTCCGTCATACCCATCAGATTTGTTTGAATATATCCGGTTAAATCAGCCTCCGTGGTTTCGGCAACAGGAAGACAGGTAATTGATACTTCTTTTTCCTGACCTCCAGTATTCACTTTAAAGTTTCCGGCTCTTTCAAATATTTGCGATTGAACATGGAAGATGTCTCCGGGATAACTTTCTCTACCCGGAAATCTTCCTGCAATGAGGGAGAGTTCACGATAATACTTTGCGTGGGTTGTCATATCGTCCAGGATAACCAGGGTGTCCCGACCCTGGTCTCTGAAGTACTCCGCAATCGACATGGCCGTATAGGGAGTCAGAAAAATCTCCCCGGGAGAGTGGTCGGGAGTTGCGGAAACAATCACGCAGTTAGCGATTACCCCTTCCTTTTCTAAAATCTCCTCAGTCTTTTTGATCTCCCCCTTTCTTTTACCGATAAGGGCCAAAACACAAATCTTACCCAATTTTGCCTGAGATATGACTGTCGAAAGAACAAAGAAGCTTTTACCGCTTTTTCTGTTGCCGATGACAAGCTCTCTCTGTCCTTCCCCTATCGGAACCATCAAGTCCACGATGGGAACTCCTGTTGCCATAAACTTATTGATTCTGTTCCTACCCGATATTCCTATGGGAACGCTGTCGATCCTTCGAAGGCTTGAGGGGTCGCTTTCACTTCTTCTCCCGTCAATAACATAGCCCAAAGGATCAACCACATGGGTCAAAAGTCCATCTCCCACAGAAATTGACAGATGTTCCCCTGTTCTTGCAGCCCTTTCTCCGGGCTTAAGGGGAAGTTTGGAGAAAACCATCGCTTCAACACTGTCGGGAAAAATCGACATGATTCTTCCGTGGACACCGTTTTCAAAACTGATGCCCTCACCGATAACACCCCCGCGCAAGCCCAGAATATCCACCAGGCTGCCGCGAACTTTTGAAACAGTCCCAATATCTTTTATATTTTCTCCTGCAAATTTGAACGAATGTATCATATGATTAAAACAAGATAGGCAATCCCCAACCCCAAAGCCATAATAACAATAGCTATCAAAACATTAAGTAGTATCCCAAACTGTATCGTCCTGGCGGCCAGCGGATTTCTTCCGAGTGCCTCCACCCCGCTCTTGGCCATTTTGCCAAAATGTAAAACTCCAAAAAGAAAGCTTGCAACAACCAAAATTCCGGCAACAATATATCTTAACGCAGCCAGAGGACTTTCAAAAGCACCGGATACTCCCTCCTTTACCAACTCAATCAAATTGTCTCCGGCTCCTGTTGTTAAAATTGCCGGACGCACGCTTACAGATACCAATATCTTTCCGACTTCATTCGCATTTGTATTTGTATAGTCCTCAAGAGCAAGACCGAGGACGTATCCGCTTTTTTTAGCCAGCTGGGCAACTCCCGGAGTAGTTGAACTTGTTATAAAATCCCCCCTTCTGATCGATCCGTTGATACTACTGACATTGGTATAGACATTTCCTGAAGAAACTACCGGAACCCCTCCCGAATCATCGATAAAAGAAACGCCGGGATTTTCCACTATCACGCCTATCATGTTTGAATCATAGGCTTTTTTGCAAACCGATCCGATGTCGCTCCCATCAACACAAACCACGTCACCGTCTTTATACTCTCCCGTGATTGCCGTTGATGTGGCTACACCGCTTCCCGTAACGATTTGGGCCAGTACTCCTTTTGAGGCGAAGAGTAAAAAGGCGGCAGCAAAAATTATTTGGGCAAGTAAAAACTTTCTGGGCATAAAATATTAAAATATCCTAGATATATTAACTTTCTATCATTTAAAAATGGTTGTCAAGGAATTTTTAACCCAAAAGTTGACCAAAATGATCGTGACACCCTTGACAACCCTATACAAAAAGAGATTAAATTGATGTCAAGACTTGGACAAGTCGTTTGGTTTGTTGTCCAACTTTTAAAAATTAATAATTAAATCCCAAATCATGCCCAAACACTTGCGTATTTCGGAGGCTGCTGAGATCCTCGGAGTATCCACTAAAACACTCAGAAGATGGTCAAAAAGCGGTAAACTCGTTCCGGAAAGGTCTTTCGGAGGCCAGCGTTTTTATACGTATGGGCAACTCCGTCAATTCAACTATCAACCGCCCATTATTGACGACCAGGTGGATCCGATCTCCGAATCCAGAATTGAAGTTTCGGGATTTCCCGGCATAAAACATTTGATATCCAACATCACTTTTGTTTTTGTCTGGTCTACTCTCTTTTCCGCGTTCGGCTTTGGAATGCTAGCTACCGTATCCGGTTTTAAAGGACAACTCTCGCAGGGAATGGCGAAGGAAGCATCAAAAATCCTGGCAATGGCCATCAACACCAAGCCAACTACCAATGACAACCGACTATTGACCGTCAAAAATCAACCGGCGGTTCTTGCCGCCACATCTACCTCATCCGAACTTTCCAACTATACCTTTAATGTGAACTTGCCGTCTGTTTTTAGCGAAACGGTCGAATTCAAAAAAGATATTACCGCACCGAATGTTGTTTACAGCCTTCAGGGAAGCGTGGGAGATATAACATTAACCGCAGGCGACGGGATCTCTATAAAAGGAACTACTATTACAAATAGCAGTCTGGGTTCTTCTCAAAACATCTTCAAAACAATAAAACTGGGCAGCAGCAGTTTCAGTGCCGGAGGCAACTCCGATACTCTGGAGTTTGCAGGAAGCAGCGGCACAAGCATAAGCATGGATACAGCAAATAAAAAACTGACATTTTCATCAACCGCTCCCGACTATAGCCAATCAGGATGGACCAGAACAGGAACCGTGGTAGGGCTAACAACCGTAACCGACTCCGTGGTAGTCGACGGACTTACTTTCGGAAACGCAACAGTAACTAACGGGAAATCCATAATCCCCAATACAGATCTGGGAAGCGACCTGGGTTCAACTACCTACCGATTCAACAATCTTTGGGTAGCAAACATAAACAGCAATTCCTCCCAGAGCTTTTCGGGACAAACAACCTTCTCATATGCCCCAACCGATTCCACCATCACCCAAACATCGGTACTTATCAATCCCACAACAAGCGCGGCAAACGGACAACTTCTGGCATTTGCTCTGGCCGGATATGAAAGAGCTTTAATTGATGTGGAAGGAGATCTGACGCTGGGGTATAATGGGGTTACTTCAGCTCCGGCCTCCGACTTTCCGCTATCTATCTACGGACACAATTCCACAAATGTTGCCTATGTAACCGCAACCGGCAGTGCCTATTTTGCGGGGAGTTTGGGAATCGGAACAAGCTACCCCGCCCAGAAACTGACTGTTTCTCAAGGTGATATACAAATAGACGATACCACCTTTGCCAATCAAAACGGAATCATATATAAAGGTACTGTCCCCTTCATCCATAACTTCAACTATGGCAATAATGGAACAGTCACAACTGACGGGTACAACACCTTTGTAGGTAAAAATGCAGGGAACTTCACAATGGGAAGTACGGCAGACAATAGTGTCTTTTCTGGTTATAACACTGGCATTGGAGAGTTTACCCTTAACTCAAACACCACAGGCTATTTTAATACCGCAAACGGATATAGTTCCCTCCGCAATAACACCACAGGCTATTACAACACAGCAAATGGAAGCATGTCTCTCTACTCCAATAATGAAGGCTACAGTAATACTGCAGTTGGATGGAGTGCACTCCGCCTAAACACAACAGGTTACCAAAATGTTGCCACCGGAGGTCTGGCGCTTTATTCTAATACAAGTGGCATTTATAACACTGCAAGTGGGTACGAGGCGCTTCGCTCAAATACAACAGGCAATTATAACGTCGCCAATGGGTATCAAGCGCTTTATTCAAATACAACAGGCAGTTATAACACTGCAAACGGGAGAGATGCACTTTATTCAAATACGGGCAGCGCCAACACTGCAAATGGGTATAGTGCGCTTCGCTCAAATACAACAGGCAATTATAACACTGCAAGTGGATTTGGAACACTTTACTCAAATACAACAGGCAGCAATAATACTGCCGATGGGTTTCAGGCACTTTACTCAAATACAACAGGCAGTTATAACACTGCAAGTGGTTACGAGGCGCTTCGCTTAAATACAACAGGTTATCAAAATACCTCTTTGGGTTACTTCGCTGGCCGTTATATTGCTGACGGATCAACCGGTAACGCCACTTCCAATAATTCTTTATATCTTGGTTATAGCGTCAGAGCTTCGGCCGATGGTGGTACCAATGAGATAGTTATCGGCGCATCCGCTATCGGTAACGGATCAAACTCGGTTACTTTGGGAAATACCAGTATTACCAAAACCATCCTCCAAGGAAAAGTCGGTATCAGCAGCTCCCCCTCATATAAACTGGATGTTGCCGGAATCATTCGTTCAACTGCAGGTCTTTCAACATTTGTCAAAGCCGGAGTAATTTCCGACACAGACTTCACAGAAACCGCACTTGACGGTCTCATGGCGGTTGATTCCACAGACAACAGACTATATATCAGAAGCGGAGGGATTTGGAAATATATTGCGTTTACAGGCGGTTTCCAGATTCCTACCGGGGAAACCGACGGTCTTGCAGTCGGAGATTTCCTGATTCCGTATGTGGAAAGCGGAATGGAGGATGGAGCAGTTCACGGAATGTATAGAAAGTTCTCGGAGGTTAAAAATACCCTTCTTTCTGATATTTACGATTTAATTGAGAGCCTTACCGGCCGAATTGCCGCCATCGAGGTATCTTTCTCCAACCTAGCAAATAAAATAACCACAAAAGAATCCCACCAGGAAAAACTTTGTGTCGGCGCCGAAAGCGATGAAATCTGTCTGAATAAAGACCAGGTCAAACAAATTGTAGACTCACTCCCCTCGCCCACACCCACCGCCCAGCCTGCCGCCGATGTTGCCGGAATATCGGCAACTCCAACGCCTGAGGCAAGTCCGGGAGCTACCCCGAGTGCATCTTCCTCGGCAACACCAATGCCCTTCTGAAACTGATATTTGCTAATTAAGAGTGTTTGTATAATAATGCTTGCATAACTTCGGAATGGAAGAGGAGGATAAAAAAACATCTAAATTCGGATTAAAAATCATTGCCCCGATAGTTGCCGTCATTCTCATTTTGGCAGGAATCGGCGGTACATATTACTTCTATATCCAGAACAAAAAGTCGCAGGCTCTATTAAAAGATCCCACAGCGGTTCAGCAAGCGGAAACCAAAGAAATTCTGAAAAAACTTGCCGAATTCATGATTCTTCCGACCGATGAAGAACCAAGTGTAGCCACAGTTCTTGATGCCGGCCAACTGAAAAGTCAGCCATTTTTTGCCCAGGCGGAGAATGGAGATAAAGTTATTGTCTATACTAAGGCTGATAAGGCAATTTTGTATAGACCCGGAACCAATAAAATTGTTAATGTATCCTCAGTCAACCTGGAACAACCAGCTACGGTCAAAGCGGCAGTCTATAACGGCACAAAAACCTCCGGCCTGACTACTAGGTTTGCGGTAGATATCGCAGATTCTATTAGTAGTATCACTGTCGTTTCCAAAGCCAATGCAAAAAGATCCGATTATCAAAAAAGCATAGTGATTGACCTTACCGGTCAAAATACGGAACTGGCCCAACAAATAGCAGATTTGATAGAAGGCGAGCTCGGCAGTTTGCCCGAAGGAGAGGTAAAGCCAAGCGATCCGAACACCGGTCTTTTGATCATTTTGGGTGCAGATTATGTCAGTTCGGCTGCTCCAAGTCCGACTCCGACTGCAAGTCCTACCCCCACGCCATAGAACACCTAGGCCACACGCTCTTTTAAGGCACTGTAATACTTTTGAAGATAATCCTCTGCCTTTAGCCAGTGCTCCTCCCCCAGTCCGGAAAGAGCCAGATTCTTTTCAACGCCGGCCAAGACCCTTAAATGAGCCGCTTTGGCAGCCTGAAGAAGTGAAATTCGATAGACCTCGGCCAGATGTTTACAGGCAATGTCTTCGGCATCGGAAGCCGAAGCTATACTGTCTTTCTTGAGCATTTTTCTATTAAAATCAACCTCCATGGAAGCGACAATTTTAGGTTCAAACGCAAGTTTGATTTCATCTTTGATGACTTCATAAAATTTCTTCATTTTGTCCTTGGCCTTGTCCCATTTTTCGTCCTTTTCCTCGGCAATTGCTTCGATAAAAAACTTGACCGCTTCCTTGGCTAGATCCTTTGAAAGACCGTATTTCTCCTTAAGGTGCATCATTGCATAGTCCCTTAGCCTCATACCCTCCGGAATATTTGAAAGTCTCCACCAGGAAAGTTCAAGTTTGGCAGTAATTTTGGGGTCGAATTTAAGATGTTCAACAGTGTCATTGCCTCCAAATCTTCTTCTGCGGCGGGAATAGTCAAGAATAACATCGGCAAGTTTTCCGGGAGTCATGTCGGGAAGATTGGATAGCTCCCAATAATATTCCGCATAATTTAATTGCCAGGGTAAAAAACCGGAAGTTCTTTGTTCCCCCGAAGTTCTCAAAAACAAATCAACAAAAGGATAAGGTTGGTCTTTCGTATCAAGATATGACGTAAAAAGCTCCTCGTCGATTTTCTTTGAAGGAACCTGATCGTCCACAATTTTCCTGACAGCGCGCAAGATCTCATCATGTCCACCATAATCCAAAGCTACATTGAAAACGTGGCTCTTGTTATTCTTGGTTTTTTCCTCAACTTTTTTGATATAGGCGACAAGTTCGGAAGGCAATCTGTCCTCACGGCCCAAATGAATAAAACGGATATCGTCCTCCATCGCCTCTTTTTCAACCACACCAACCATCTTCTTAAACAGTTTAAAAAGATATGAAATTTCATCCGGTGATCTATCCCAATTTTCGGTAGAAAACCCCCAAACAGTAAATGTATGTACTCCCCATTCTCTGGACGCACGGGCAACCTTCATTCCGGCTTCAAAACCGGCTTTGTGACCGGCAAGTGTGGGAAGACCGCGGGCACGAGCCCAACGACGATTTCCATCAAGAATTATGGCTATATGGTTAGGAACTATCGTTCCTTTGGGGAATGTTATCTTCTCAGGCATTGAGACATAATTATATCAGCTATTGAATCTCTATTCACTATTTGCCAGCCTTTTTCTGCCGCAATCGTCTTCAATTTCTCGTTCGGTTCCATGACAAACGGGGATTGGACTTTATCAAGCATGTCAGCGTCGTTTTCCGAGTCCCCAACTGCAAACGAATCATCCTTACCGTAGCCGGAAATCAAATCCGCGACGATTCCTTTGCCTCCACTCAGTGAAAGCTCGACTCTACCGGTAATGACCCCATTTTTCAATGCCAATTTTGAAGAAAGATAGCCTTTCGTTCCAAATTTATTTTTAAATGCCTCAGCCG
>DAHVYL010000039.1 GCA_027327685.1 Candidatus Woesebacteria bacterium | reverse complement strand
TCAATTATTTCGCGCTTTAGAGTATCCACAAAAGTTTCTCCGTTTTCGATAGTGCCTCCAACCAAGCCCCAGTTTTTCTTTTTTCCGCCGAAACCGATAACCATTTTGTTTTGATAAAAACACACACCGTAGGCCTGGGTGGTCTTTTTAGAATCAACTTTGTCAAAACTATCTGCATCGTGATAGATTACTTTTGAAGTTTTTCCGGCAACAGTCATGGTGGAGTTGATTACTTTAAGCATAAGGCAATTATAACTTATCCTCCCCCTGAAAGGATAAACATTTTGGTTTAGAATCGGGACAAAAAGTTACAAAATCAGAAACAGTCAAATAAAAAATTAGTTTCGAATGTGTTAAACTTAATTTAACATGCTCGTGTTTATAGATGATTCCGGTGATCCTGGTTTCAATATAGCCAAAGGTGCTTCTAAGAATTTTGTTGTTGCATGCATTGTATTTAGGGACGAGCTGGAAGCGGAAAAGGTTGCGATTAGGATAAAAGATTTGCGCAGAGAACTTAAATTCTCTGATCAAATGGAATTTAAGTTTAATGGTTCCAGGCATAAGATCAGAATCGAATTTTTGGAGGCAATAAAACAATTTTCCTTTAAAATAAGATTTTTGAATGTAAACAAGAAAGACATTAGATCAAACCAACTTAGAAATAATAAAAATTCTTTTTATAGTTATTTTATAAAGATGGTTCTTAAGGAAAATCGTGGAACAATTATTAATGCCAAAATCAGGATTGACGGAAGCGGGGACAGGTTATTCCGAAAAAGGTTTTTAACATATCTAAGGCGAGAGCTAAATTTTAAGGATAAAAAGATAACTAAAAACATAAGGCTGGTAGATTCTAAGACAAATGTACTTATTCAGATGGCCGATATGATAGCTGGAGCGATTAGGAGGTACAATGAGGGAGAAAAAGATGATGCAAAGGCTTATTGGACCATAATAAAAAGCAAAGTAGATGATCCCTGGGATTTTAGCTAGCCATAAAAAAATCCCAAATTTCTTTGGGATTTTCCAACCACGTCTCTAGGCGGGTAGTTCCCGTCACGCCACCATCCGGTGACAGTTCGAGATACAGGTTTCTGTAGCCGTATTATATAACATCCCTGTCAAGACGGCAATTATATTGCCATGTATATATTTCAGTGTAGAATTCAAAAGTGAGACAAAAAATTCTTGATCTTCTTGAAGAGGTTAGAAAGATAGAAAAAGTTTCGAAAGAGGCTGCAGATAAATCCCACTACGCGGCTAATGAAGCGAGTGGTGGTTTGGGAGCATCCTATTCTGCGGCCGGGGATGCGGAACACGCCAGGAACTCGGCAAATTTAAGCATCCAGAAATCAGAACAGATCAAGAAATTGGCAGAAGAGATTGAAAATTCGGTAAGTCTTGAGGATCCCAAAGTCATTAAACCCGCCTGTTTTATATTAGTTGAATTTGCCGACGGAAATAAAAAAGATTTATATCTGGTTGAAAACCCTGTATATATTCCCGGATTTAATTTGATATCTCCAAACTCTTTATTTGGAGTTTCTCTTCTTAGAAAAGGAGTAGGCAATTATTTTTTTTATACTTCAGGCGGTCAAGTTTTTGAAGGAAAAATTTTGGAAATAAAATAACCTCAGATATCTACAGATTATTGATGCCCACTGTAAAAATAAACGTCTTCTTTAGAATAAAAACATAGAAAAATGATAAAATGCCGGCATGACGGTAGATAGAGAAAAGTTCATGGCCTTTCCCGAAGAAATTAAAAAGTGCCTTTTGGACTGTAAAGTGGAAAATGTTGAGTTTAGAGTTAATTTCTCGGACGTGCTTCTTGAAAAACCGATCAGTGAGTTTCTTCCGGCGATAGTGAGCGAATTAACTGATAATTGTATGGAAAAAGGAGCCGGAAGTATTTATATCACCCTGTCGGATAATTTTCTCCGGGTTGAGGATGATTTTGTCGAACCCGATCCTGAAAAAACCCTTAAGCTTATAAATAAGATTAAGAAATCGGGTAAGGCAACAACCACTAAAAATTCCGATGGGGGAGTCGGTATAGCCAAAATAGTCATGGGATTTCTTAATCGATTTGGAGGGGATCTTAATTACTACATCAATGACGGAAAAATAGTTGCCGAAGTTACCTGGAGGTAGCTATCGGGTAATGCTTAACCTGTAGATACCAGGCTGCAGCCTTTTCCATTTATCGGAAGAGCCCACGACAAATGCCGTTTCAAGCACGGTTGAATCGAAACCCTCCACCTGTATAAATACTTTTTTTCTTTCCTTAACCAAGCGCAGAAAATAATTTCCGACAGATTCCTTAGAAATGGGATCTTTCAGATAGACGGGAAGCACTTTTCCAGGATTATCGAATAAAAGCGTAGTTGCATCACCCCAAAAATCAGGGCTGGCCATATCTATCGGTTCAAGCTCATTCTCCAGTTCTTTTCCCACAGTTGATGCATTTTAAGGTGCATTTTTTCCAAAGTCAAAAGAAGAAACCGAAGATTGGACACTCTCCCTAATCGTGTTAAAATAGCTTCATATGACACGGAAGTCTTTTTTTGATCCGGTTAATTTACAAGTAAGCTTTCCAGAGCTTGAAAAAGAGCTTCTGGCGAAGTGGGAGAAAAAAGGAGTTGTTAAAAAATATCTCAATCGCAATAAACACTCTAAAAAGTATTTTAGCTTTCTGGACGGCCCCATAACAGCCAATAATCCCATGGGAGTTCACCATGCCTGGGGAAGAACTTACAAAGATCTTTGGCAGAGGTTTAAGAATATGCAGGGCTATAAAGAGCGTTTTCAAAATGGCTTTGATTGCCAGGGTCTTTGGGTAGAAGTGGAGGTCGAAAAAGAGTTGGGCTTCAAAAATAAAAAAGACATTGAGACATTTGGCGTTGCCAAATTTGTACAGCTCTGCCGGGACAGAGTTAAAAAATACTCGGAGATCCAAACAGGACAAAGTAAACGTTTGGGTTATTTCATGGACTGGGACCATTCCTATTACACCTTAAGCGACGATAATAATTACATGATTTGGCACTTCCTTAAAGTTTGCAACGAGCGGGGCTGGATTTATAAAGGTCATGATTCTGCTGCCTGGTGCCCAAGGTGTGAAACTGCAATATCTCAACATGAGATGTTGACGGAGGACTACAAAGAACTTACCCACGAATCGGTATTTTTGGCCTTTCCTGTTACGGGACAGACGGAGGAGTATCTCCTTGTTTGGACAACAACCCCCTGGACGGTTCCCGCAAATACCGCTGTAGCGGTTAATCCCGATCTTGATTATTCTATGGTTGAGGTGGGAAAGAAAAAATATTGGGTTGCCAAGGAGGCGAAAGACAGGGTTTTTTCCGGGACCAGGGTAAAAGAAATTAAAACCACGAAGGGATCCAAACTGGTTGGCCTGAGGTATAAAGGGGCCTTTGATGCACTGCCGAGAGCCGTGGAAGCTTCCAAAAACGACAAATTCCACACGGTTGTAGCAACCGACGATGTGATTCTTCCGATAAATACGGCTGAGGGAACAGGGATGGTGCATGTTGCCACATCATCCGGCTCGGAAGATTTCAGGCTTGGAAAGAAATTGGACTTACCTATTATCAAAATAATCGGGGATGACGCTTCATATTTGGAGAACCTGGGGCTTTTGTCGGGTCAGAATGCTAAAAAACACCCTGAGATTATTTTGGATTATCTTAAAAAACTTGATGAGGAAGGAAAACACTTTTTTTATAAAATAGAAAAGTATACGCATAGGTATCCTGCCTGCTGGAGATGTAAAACCGAGCTCGTTTGGAAAATAACCGATGAATGGTACATCTCGATGGACAAACCGGCAAAAATTATAAATTCCAGGATCCAGGTAAATGAAAAAGAAAATTGGAACAATGATGAAGAGAAAGTCAAAACCATTCCGGATATAAGAACTTTAAGGGAGAGAATGAAAGTGGTAGCCGGAAGAATCAAATGGATCCCGAGTTTTGGACTCGATCGCGAGATGGACTGGCTTACCAATATGCATGATTGGCTTATAAGCAAGAAAAATAGATATTGGGGATTGGCACTTCCCATCTGGGAATGTAAAAAATGTCATCATTTCGATGTTATTGGTTCCAAAAAAGAGCTCAAAGAAAGAGCCGTTTCGGGATGGAGCGAGTTCGAAGGTAAAACTCCTCATAAACCTCAAGTTGATTTGATAAAAATTAAATGCGAGAAGTGTGGGGGTATTATGGAAAGAATTGAGCCGGTGGGAAACCCCTGGTTGGATGCGGGAATAGTTCCTTTTTCAACCATCAGCAAAGATAATAAATCGGGCCCTCTTTATTTGAAAGATAGGAATGAGTGGCTGAAATGGTTTCCTGTCGATTTCATTACCGAGAGTTTCCCCGGGCAATTTAAAAACTGGTTTTATGCAATGATTGCTATGAGTACAGTTCTAACGGACGTAAATCCGTATAAAACGGTTTTAGGATACGGAACTTTATTGGCCGAGGATGGACGCCCCATGCACAAAAGCTGGGGTAACTCGATTGAATTCAATGAAGGAGCAGATAAAATAGGGGTTGATGTGATGAGGTGGATGTTTGCGCGCGCAAATCCTGCCGAGAATATGCTTTTCGGTTATCGAATTGCTGATGAGGTAAGACGGAGATTTCACCTTAAGCTTTGGAATGTCTATAACTTTTTTGTAACCTATGCCAATCTCGACGGTTGGACTCCGGGAATCCGTAAAAACTCAGGCAAGGCATCAAACGTATTGGATAAATGGATTCTTATCAGACTTAATCAGACGGTTGATTCGGTGACCAGCGCTTTGGAAAAGTTTGATGCAGGGGCCGCTTCTTCAGAGATCGAAAAATTTGTAGACGATTTATCTGTCTGGTACATCAGGCGTTCGCGTGACAGGGTAGGTCCTGCCGGGGAGTCGGAAAAAGACGCAAATGCTTTCTATATCACCACCTATCACATTCTCCATGTTTTAAGCAGACTCACAGCGCCTTTTATGCCGTATTTGTCCGACACCATATATGTAAACCTTACCCATGAATTGTCCGTCCATCTTGCCGATTGGCCGGAGGCTGAAAGAAAACTTGACGCTGGGGATCATGATTTAATTTCGGAAATGCAAACGATAAGAGAGATTGTCGAAAAAGTTCATGCAAAAAGAAAAGAAATGGCCATTCCCGTCCGGCAGCCTTTGGCCAAATTGGAAATCAAAAATTATAAATTGCAAACTTGGGAAATCGAAAAAGTTCTTTTGGACGAAATAAATGTTAAGCAAGCCGTCTTTAAAGACGGAAAAGGAGAGCTGACGATTAATCTTGATACAACTATCACTCCGGAACTTAAAGAAGAGGCCGATGCCCGCGATCTTGTCAGGAGAATTCAGGAAGAGAGAAAGAAATTGGGCTTAAATCTTACTCAGAAAGTAGACGTCAGAATCGAAAAAATTCCTACGAGTAACAAACTTGTTCAGTGGCTGATGAAGAAAGCGCAAATTTCTCATATGGAAGAGGGGACATTTGAGGTTAAGAAAACTTCCTAATATGCGTTCTTATACCGGCTTTTTGTTTAAAGATGTTACACTGGTCCTATCCGTTACCTTTCTTCTTTTCTTTAGCGCTTTTATTCTGAATTCCTTGGACAGCACAATTTTTCCTCTTTATTTAGTTTATATTTTTATATCCTTTATCATTTTCTGGGTATTTTCCATGATCGGATTTGATATTATTTCCATTTTCTCCAGACATTTTTATATCGGGAGCGTTATCCTCCTTGTCCTGACTCTCATTATAGGAGGGGTTACCAGAAATACTGTAAGATGGATCCAATTGGGTCCCACCAGTCTTCAGCCGGCCGAAATAGTCAGGCCTTTTCTTCTTTTGTTTTTTGCCAATTATTTGGGAAAAGGTGAAGTAACTTTAAAAAAAGCGGGCAAAGCACTCCTTCTTTTGGCTTTGCCGGTTGCACTTATCCTGGTTCAGCCGTCTCTTGGGGTTTCCATTTTGACGGTGGTCGGTTTTATCGGGGTGCTGATAGCCAGCAAGTTCAATAAAAAATATCTTCTTGTCGGTTTGGCAATTTGTATCGCCATGGCCCCGCTTGCCTGGAAAATGCTTGCTCCCTAT
This sequence comes from Candidatus Woesebacteria bacterium, assembly GCA_027327685.1. GTDB lineage: Bacteria > Patescibacteriota > Microgenomatia > UBA8517 > UBA8517 > UBA8517. The sequence goes on along the minus strand of DAHVYL010000039.1, from coordinate 449 downwards.
CAAAGGGAAAGGATTACGACATTTTTGGAACCCACCAAAGATCCGACGGGCGCCGGCTACAACTCGATTCAGGCAACAATCGCTGCAGGGTCGGGGAAAATTTTCGGGACCGGCTTGGGAAAGGGTGTTCAGACACAACTTGCGTTTCTACCTGAAAAACAAACCGACTTTGTGTTTGCCTCGACTGCCGAGGAACTCGGTTTTGTGGGAGCTGGGTCTGTTCTTTTTATCAGTTTTCTCATTCTTTTAAGACTTACCCATTTCATGGAGCATGCCGTCAGCTCTTCCGCCAGGGCATACCTTTCCGGATTTTTTTTGACATATTTGCTACAGCTTTTTATCCATGTGGGTATGAATATGGGTATGCTTCCCATAACGGGGCTGCCTTTTCCTCTTCTTTCGGCAGGGGGCAGTTCTCTTCTTGCCACAATGACAGGGTTGGGAATAGC
>DAHVYL010000038.1 GCA_027327685.1 Candidatus Woesebacteria bacterium | reverse complement strand
ATGGACACTCTTAAGGCGCGCGGGGTCAAGGTTGTCCAGGGCATAGACGAAATTGATGCGCCGGGAAATGTTGTTATAAGGGCTCACGGTGTTGCACCGGGCGTTTATGATGAAATTAAAACTAAGAATCTGAATATGGTTGATGCGACCTGCCCTTATGTAAAGAAAATTCATAATCTTGTTGCCAGGAAATATAAGGAAGACTATAAAGTTGTAATTGTAGGTGACAAAGACCACCCTGAAGTCAAGGGAATAAACGGTTGGTGCGAAAACACCGGATATATCGTAAACAGCATTGAAGATGTTGATAGGATTGATGAAAACACCAAAAATATTTTACTTTTTGTTCAAACCTACAATCCGATAAACATCAGAAAGACTTCCATGTATCTTGCCCAAAGAACTGCGGCCGCTGCTATTTTTGAAAAGGGGGTAGACCCCGAGACTGTCTCCCCGGCAATTTTACAAGCAATTGAACTTTTTAAATCTTTAACAAAAGGTGAGGTTTCCAAAAATATATTAAATATCTATCCGGCTCCCTATAAAACATTAACTGCGGAAGTTTCCCTGGAATTCATAGAGAAGAGGTTGGGTGCAGAAGTTCCCAAGAAAGATATTACAAATTATCTCAATACTCTCGGTTTTGGTTGTAATTGGAGAGGGAATAGCCTAACTGTAGAAATTCCGTCTTTCAGAGCAAAGGATGTCAAAAATCCCGAGGATATATTGGAGGAAATCGCCAGAATTTACGGATACTATAATTTACCAAGTAAAATCATGGAGGGGCCTTTACCGGACAGGCCCGAGAATCACAAATTCGAGTTTGAGGCGGGTGTAAAAAACATTCTCTCGGGATTTGGAGGAACCGAGATTTATACGCTTTCACTGGTACCCAAAAAATATGTCGATGAAAGATATCTCAAACTCAAAAATCCCCTGGGACCGGAAACCGAATATTTAAGAACCTCTCTCATGCCTTCGGTTATTGCTGCCGCAAAGGAAAATGTCGGGTTGAAAGATAAATTTCATCTTTTCGAAATGGCCAATACCTACCTTCCCAAAAATGAAGATCTGCCCAAAGAAGAACTTATGCTTGCCGGGGTGTTTTTTGGATTTACATATAGACAGGCAAAAGGAGTCGTTGAGGCGCTACTCGAAAGATTGAACATCGCCGCCAATTTTAAAACGGAGGAATTAAAAGGATTCGGGGCCGGCCGGTGTGCTTTTATATACCACGGAGGTATTGTCATCGGCAAAATCGGGGTTCCCGAAAATACAAATTTTACCTATTACGAATTTGTTATGGAAAAACTCATGGAAGAAGCCTCTGAGATATCTTCATTTAAGCCGATTTCTAAATATCCGGCCCAGATTGAGGACATTAACTTTATTCTCCCGGAAAAAACCAGGGTCGGTGACGTAATCGAGCAGATCAAAAACAATAAACTTGTTGCTGATGCTGAACTTATAGATGTCTATCAAGATTCGCATACTTTCAGAATTTGGTATCAGGATGAAACAAAAACTCTATCCGACAGCGAAGTAAAAGGTATCAGAGACAAAATTGTTTCTTCTCTGAAATCAAAGTTCGGAGGAAACCTTAAGGAGTAGGTGTGGCGTCCCAGGATTGGCCGACTCCCACGGTAATTGTACGGCTTGATTGGTGGTTCCCCGCATCCGTTGCAACAGCCTCAATGGTGTAGACTCCGTTCGAAGGGAAATTGACCTTGCACGAATAGTTATTCGCTCCGTTATTGAAAGTGCAGATTTTGCTTCCGTTCAGCTTTAAATCAACTTGGGTTATCGCAGAATTTGAATTGGCGGTAAACACAATCGTTCTTTCTCCGGTAGAAAGAGTGTCGTGGTCATGAGGATCGATAAAATCAACATTTAGGGGATTACTTGTTCCGCAGTATTCCGTGGGCGGGTGGTATTTTGGATCCGCCTGGGTATTAATCCAGTTCAGAATTCCTTCCTGCCAGCGATTGGCACTACCGGCCCCGGCAGTCGGATCTTCTTCCTTAAACTGATAATATTCCTTGGTATCGTAGTTTCCGGATGCGATGTCGCTCGGGGTTGCCAGTTTTCCGTCACTTTTACAAACTTTTAAAAACATATGAATGGGATCCGCAAGAGTAGGTTCTGTTCCTTTTATAAAATATTCCATCCGGGCAGGGAAATTATCGTGAGCTCCGTAACCGGATACCGTATCAACAGAGACCTGGGAGATACCCGTAGGGGGTGTGAATGTAACTGCAGATTTTCCTTTTAAGGCCTGAACGGTAATATTGTGCCAGATGGGAGAGGCCCCGGATACTCCGGAAGCAACACTAAGCATCGAGCTATTGTCATTATTTCCGACCCAGACTCCGACCACGACATTGCCGTTTCCTCCAATTGTCCAGTTGTCTTTTTTATCATTCGTGGTTCCCGTTTTGGCCATCACATTGGCAATGTTTAAATAGGAATTGACTCCAAAAGTATCTTTTCTGGCTTCATTATCGGAAAGAATGCTACTGATAAGGAAGGCCTGTCCTTCGGTCAAAACTTGCTTACCCTTTTGAGGAATATTGTCTTCCAAAACTTTTCCGTCGATATCGGTAACTTTAAGAATTGCAACAGGATCCACTCTATAACCTTTATTGACAAAAGCGGAATAGGCTGCTGTCATGTCAATTAGACGAACTTCACCGCCACCCAAGGTCAACGACAGGCCGACTCTCTTCAGGGTATCCGCCGTCGGAGGCAGAGTCATAATCCCCATATCCGTTGCGGTTTGGAGAACATCTTTAATGCCAACCATGGCCAGCATTTTAACGGCAGGGATGTTTCTGGAATTGGCCAGTGCATAACGCACCTGAATCGGCCCTACAAATTTTCCGTCATAATTAACCGGTTTATAATCCGGCTGTCCGACTCCTCCGGGGAAACTGGTGGGTACATCCATCAGAAGGGTTGCCGGGGTATATCCCTTCTTAAAGGCAGTTACATAGGTAAAAGGCTTAAAAGAGCTTCCGGGCTGCCTTAGGGAAGTTGTGACGTTTACCTGACCGTCATAGTCTTCGGCAAAGAAGTTTTTGGATCCAACCATACCCAATATCTCACCGGTCTCGGGATTCAAAACTACGGCAGCTCCGTTAGTGATATGCTGTTTTTCCACTTTTGCAATTTCATCGGTTACTATTTGTTGGGCTTTATCCTGAAGTTCCAGATCCAGGGTTGTTGTCACGGTCAGACCTCCCTGCTCAACAGCCACCTGTCCATAGGTATCTTCCAGGATTTTTTGCACATACTGTACGAAATGGGGAGCATTAAGACTTGTGCCTTTGGGCTGGAACTGAAAACCGGACAGAGCTTCTCCGGCCCCGACTTCCTGATCTTTTGTGATAAATCCATCCTCGCGCATTCTTCTTAAAACATCCTTTGTACGCTCCACATAGGCAGTCGGGGTTGAAGAGTAAGGAGAATAGGCAGACGGAGACTGAGGCATTCCTGCAAGAATTGCACTTTCCACCAAATTCAGATCTTTAACATCCTTCCCGAAATATGTTTGGGCAGCTGCCCCGACTCCCCAGGAAGTTCCACCATAAGGAGCCTCATTCAAATACATCTGAAGAATTTGATCTTTCGAATACTTCTTTTCAATCTGTATTGCCAGGGCGAACTCTTTTATTTTACGGACTATAGTTCTGTCGTTTGTCAGAAGAACGTTTTTAACCAGCTGTTGAGTCAGAGTTGAACCTCCGGCCGCACGGCCTCTTGTAAAAACACGCAGGAATCCGCGCAAAATTCCGATGGGATCAAAGCCCTGGTGCTTGTAGAAATTTTTATCCTCGATTGAGATGGTTGCCTGCCTCAAGTACAAAGGAATATCCGAAAGGGCAACCGGAGTTCTATTCTGATTGGCATAGATGTCATAAAGAGTTTCTCCGTTCCGGTCTAAAATTTTTGTGGAAAAGCCCTGTGTCCTGACAATTTTATCCGGAGAGGGAAGGTTGAAAGCCAAAAGCGGAAGTACAAAAAATAGAAATACAAAAAAGCCAACAGCACCAAAAAAACCAACTTTTGCCCATTTGACCAATTTTCTACTGCGGGTCAGAGACTTGCCGTAGATTCTTCTATCTCTCCAGGTTGCATGCCTGGGCCTATCTTTCCACATACTTACTAATTCTAGCAAATAATCCGTCAGTTAACTAACTATTCAAAAAGTATCTTAAAAGTTCTAGAATCAAGAGTATGGATATTAACGAGGTTTTGACACGCGGTGTGCAGCAAATTCTCCCCGATAAAAAGGGGCTGTCTGATTTGATGTCCAAACGTAAGATCAAACTTTATCAAGGTTTTGATCCCTCTGCCCCTTCTTTACATCTGGGAAATTTTGTAGGGCTTATGAAGCTTAGACAATTCCAAAGATTGGGACATGAAGTAATCTTTTTGGTCGGTGACTTTACCGGAATGATAGGAGATCCGACGGACAAACTTGCTACGAGAAAAAAACTCAGCCGTCAACAGGTGCTGGAAAATGCCAAGACCTGGAGAAAACAGGCCTCAACAGTTATTGCTTTCGACGGGGAAAATCCTGCCAAAATTTTATTTAACTCCGAATGGTCGGACAAGATATCTTTTAAGGATCTTATCGAGATAACTTCAAACTTTACCGTTCAGCAAATGATCGAAAGAGACATGTTCCAGGAAAGACTGAAAACAAAAACACCGATTTATTTACATGAATTTCTTTATCCGGTAGCCCAAGCCGAAGATTCGGTTGAAATGGATGTTGACCTTGAAATTGGCGGAAACGATCAGCTCTTCAACATGATGGCCGGCAGGAGTCTCATGAAATCCGTCAAAAATAAAGAAAAATATGTTCTGACTACAAAACTTTTAGTGGATAAAGAAGGTAAGAAAGTCGGCAAAACAACAGGAAATGCCCTTTTTCTGGATTCCAATCCCAACGACTTCTATGCAGGAATTATGTCTTTTCCCGATGAAGTGGTTAGCCTGGGTTTTGAACTTTTAACAGAAATTCCTCTTGATGGAATTGATAAACAAATAAAAGAAAATCCCATGCTTGAAAAAAAGCGTTTGGCACTTGAAGTTGTCAGTCTTCTCTGGGGGGAAGAAAAAGCCAAAAAAGCTCAGGAAAACTTTGAACATGTCTTTCAGGAAAGAAAACCCGTCTTTGATATTAAGGTCGATTGTGGCAACTCCATTATTTCAACCATTGCACCTTTCACTTCACTTGGCAGTCTGAGCGAGGCAAAACGTTTGATTAAACAAAAGGCCGTTGATGTAAACGGAAAGATAGTTGAGGATGCTTCTTACCAAGTCAAATCCGGAGATGAAATCAAGGTCGGTTCCAGAACTTTTTTGAAAGCAAAATAAAAATAAAGATGATCGGTAAAAAGGGTAAAAAAATATTTACAGTAATAGTTATCATTTCAAGCTTGGCTCTTCTCATTGGTGCCATACTTCCTTATCTTCTCTACGCACGCTGATATATAATAGGCTTAATGGATTCAGCCTCACCAGTTACGGATCTACCCAAAGTAGGGCCTATTTTTGCCAAAAAATTTCAAAAATTGGGAATAGAAACTCTTGAAGATTTGTTTTATCACCTTCCGACAAGGTATCTGGATTACTCCAATATCACAACTATCTCAAAACTAAACCCCGGAGAAACGGCAACAATACATGCAGAGGTTGTCTCCCTTAAAAACATCTATTCCAAGAGGGGGGTCAAAATGCAAATCGGATCAGTCAAGGATGCTACCGGAAAAATAGCGGTTCTTTGGTTTAATCAACCATTTCTGGTAAAAACCCTATACCCCGGACGGCTTATCTCTCTATCCGGAAAAGTCGGCTTTTTCAATAGAAGGCTTTGCCTGACATCTCCTGATTACGAACTTTTGGCCGGGAAGGACGGAGCAACAACTCACACCGGACGGCTTGTGCCTGTTTATTCTGAAACTTCGGGACTTTCTTCAAAATGGATTAGAAGAAAAATAAAAGATGCGCTGGAGATAACCTCTATAAAAGAATTTTTACCCGAAGATATATTAGCAAGATTCGGTCTTGCCGGCTTTAAAGATGCAATAAAATTCGTCCACTTTCCGGAAAGTTTTGCCGAAGCGGGTCTGGGTAAAAAAAGACTGGCTTTCAACGAGCTTCTCAATTTGGAACTAAAAAGCCAATTAAGAAAACTCGATTGGAAGAAAAACAAAGTTGTTCACAGATTGACTATAAACCGCACTCTAGTATATCGGTATATCGATAATTTGCCTTTCGAACTGACCCAATCCCAAAAGAAAGTGGTTGATGAACTTTTGACAGATCTGGGAAAAGAAATTCCCATGAACAGACTTCTGGAAGGAGACGTGGGAAGCGGAAAAACTGTTGTTGCGGCAGTCGGAATGTTTGCAGCATTTGTAAACGGATACCGGAGTGTGATTATGGCACCGACCCAAATTCTGGCGAACCAGCACTTCCAAACATTGAATAAATTATTCGGTAAAGTTGATAGGTCAATAAAAATACAATTAATAACTTCGGAAACCAAGGAAAAAGATGTCAAAAAGGCCGATATTTATATAGGAACGCATGCTTTAATTCATAACAAAGTCGATT